>NZ_AMXE01000003.1 GCF_000310205.1 Thauera linaloolentis 47Lol = DSM 12138
CGAGCCGCCTGGCGGAGCGCATGCGGCAATCGCGCTGCGAGCGCCGGTTGCTGCGGGTGCCGCGCCTCCGCCGCGTACCGCCGCGCCCGCCGCAGTTTCCTCCGTCGGGAAGGGCGCTCCCGCCGTGGGGCGCGTGGCGGATGCCGCCGCCCGCCCCGGGGATGGCCCCGCACCCCGCGTAGTTGCGCAGGAATCCCCGCGGCCGGAGCCCGGTGCCGGTTCGGCTGCGGGGGGCGCTCACGGCGACCACGACGTGCCGCCATGGGAGGATCTGCCGCCGGAGGCCTACGCAGGGGATTACGCGGCTCCCGAGGCGATGCCGCCAGGGGCGGCGGTCGAGCCTGCCGTGCGCGGCCGCGCGGCGCCGAAGACGCTGCCGGGCGCCCCGGATACTCCTCCGGTGGAAGCAGAGGCAGGCGCGCAATCGCCGCGGCCTGCATCCGCTGTGTCGGCTGCGTCCGCACCCGGCGGCGCCAGCGGCGACATGCCTGCCCTGCTGGCCATGGGCGACTGGCGTGGCGCGATCCGCGCCCTCGAGCTCGGTGGCCTGGTCCGCGAGCTTGCCCAGCATTGCGAGTGGGTGGATTTCAACGGTGAGGAGCTGCGCCTGCGCTTGTCGAGCGCGCACCGTCACCTGCTCGACATGAACCGTGCCGCAGTGGAACGTCTGGAGGACATGCTCGGCAGTGCGACGGGGCGGGCGACCCGTGTCCGCATCGACGTCGGCGATATCGCGGGAGAAACCCCGGCCCAGCGCGACGAGATCGAGCGCCGGGCCCGCCATGCCGAGGCGGTCGCGGCGCTCGAGGCCGACCCCTTCGTGCGCGAGCTGATCGAACGTTTCGATGCGACGCTGGTCGAGAGCAGCGTAAAGCCGCTCTGAACCGCTACACGGCACATTCTTACATCCCCCCGATCAATTTTCAGTGGAGTGCGCAACATGATGAAAGGCGGAATCGCCGGCCTGATGAAACAGGCCCAGCAGATGCAGGAAAACATGAAGAAGATGCAGGACCAGCTCGCTTCGGTCGAGGTCGAGGGGCAGTCCGGCGCCGGGATGGTCAAGGTGCTGATGACCTGTAAATATGACGTGCGCCGCGTGTCGATCGACGATTCGGTGATGGACGACAAGGAAATGCTGGAGGATCTCGTCGCCGCCGCGCTCAATGACGCGGTGCGCAAGGTCGAGGCCACGACGCAGGAGAAGATGTCGGGCTTCACCGCCGGCCTGAACCTGCCGCCCGGCATCAAGCTGCCGTTCTGACGGAGGCGGGGCGGTGTCGCCTTCCAGCCTCGACGAGCTGATCGAGGCCCTGCGCTGCCTGCCCGGCGTCGGGCCGAAATCGGCTCAGCGCATGGCCTACCATCTACTGCAGCGCGACCAGCGTGGCGCAGGCCGGCTCGCCGGCGCACTTGCGCATGCGCTGGAGGTGCTGCGCCATTGCGAGCGCTGCAATACCTTCAGCGAGGACGCCGTTTGCCAGCGCTGCGCTAACCCGCGCCGCGACGCGTCTCTGTTGTGCGTGGTCGAGATGCCCGCCGATCTGGCCATGATCGAGCAGACGCAATCCTACAGCGGGCTCTATTATGTGCTGATGGGGCGCTTGTCGCCGCTCGATGGGATCGGGCCGCGCGAACTGAAGCTCGACAAGCTGATCGCGCGGGCAACGGATGGCAAGGTCGAGGAAGTCATTCTTGCCACCAACTTCACCAATGAAGGCGAAGCGACCGCCCACACCGTCGCCAGCCTGCTGATTGCACGGGGGCTGAAGGTCAGCCGCCTGTCACGGGGGGTGCCGGTCGGCGGCGAGCTCGAGCATACGGACACAGGAACGATTGCCCAGGCGCTGGTCGAACGGCGCTCGGTCTGAACGGCTTTTGCGCTGCAGCAGAAATGCTGCCTGCTGCGGCCTTTCGTCGCATCGACGCCACGCGGAAAGCCTTGTTCCGATTGGTGATCCGGCCTTTGAGCTTTCTCTGCTGCAGTGACTCCGCTATAATTCCGCAGTTATTTGTATCCGGGTCTTTCGTTTTCCTTTCAGGGAAGAGGGTCATGAGCGTTGATCAAAAGATGGACAGCGGCCGCCGCACCCTGCTGCTGGCGACGTCCGCCGCAGGCGGTGTCGCCGCTGTGGCAACAGCGGTGCCGTTCGTTGCCAGCCTGACGCCGTCCGAGCGTGCCAAGGCAGCCGGTGCGCCGGTCGAGGTGGATGTGGGCAAGCTCGCTCCGGGCGAGATGATGACGGTGGAGTGGCGCGGCAAGCCGGTGTGGATCCTGCGCCGCACGTCCGAGATGCTGGCGTCTCTCGACAAGACCGAGGACAAGGTCAGCGATCCCGCGTCCGACAAGCCGATGCAGCCGGACTATGCCAAGAACAAGCACCGCTCGATCAACCCTGAGTACCTGGTCGCGGTCGGCATCTGTACCCACCTGGGCTGTTCCCCGTCCGAGAAATTCAAGATGGGCGCCGAGAGCGGCATGGGCGCGGACTGGCCCGGCGGCTTCCTCTGCCCCTGCCATGGTTCGATCTTCGATCTCGCCGGCCGCGTGTTCAGCAGCATGCCAGCGCCGGACAACCTCGAAATTCCGCCGCACCACTATCTCGCGGATACCACCATTCTTGTTGGCGAAGACGGGAAGGCATAAGCGATGACGACCAAATCCCAGGCTGTGCTGAACTGGATCGACGAGCGTTTTCCGCTGACGTCATCCATCAAGGGGCATCTCACCGAATACTACGCCCCGAAGAACTTCAACTTCTGGTACTTCTTCGGCTCGCTGGCGCTGATGGTGCTGGTGATCCAGATCCTGACCGGCATCTTCCTGGTCATGCACTACAAGCCGGATGCGTCGCTGAACGCCGCCGGCGTGCCGGTAGCCTTCGCCAGCGTCGAGTACATCATGCGCGAAGTGCCGGGCGGCTGGCTGATCCGCTACCTGCACTCGACCGGTGCCTCGGCGTTCTTCATCGTCGTGTACCTGCACATGTTCCGCGGCCTGCTGTACGGCTCCTACCGCAAGCCGCGCGAACTGATCTGGATCTTCGGCACGCTGATCTTCCTGGTGCTGATGGCCGAGGCCTTCATGGGCTACCTGCTGCCGTGGGGCCAGATGTCGTTCTGGGGCGCACAGGTCATCGTCAACCTGTTCTCGGCGATCCCGGTGATCGGTCCCGACCTGTCGCTGGTCATCCGCGGCGACTTCGTGGTGTCCGATGCCACGCTGAACCGCTTCTTCTCCTTCCACGTCATCGCCGTGCCGCTGGTGCTGATCGGCCTCGTCGCCGCGCACATCATCGCGCTGCACGAAGTCGGTTCCAACAACCCCGACGGCGTGGAAATCAAGAAGAAAAAGGATGCCAACGGCATTCCGCTCGACGGCATCCCCTTCCACCCGTACTACACGGTGAAGGACATCGTCGGCGTCGTCGCCTTCCTGTTCTTCTTCAGCGCGGTGGTGTTCTTCGCGCCTGAAGGCGGCGGCTACTTCCTGGAGTTCAACAACTTCATCCCGGCCGACCCGCTGAAGACGCCGCCGCACATCGCGCCGGTGTGGTACTTCACGCCCTTCTACTCGATCCTGCGTGCGGTCACCTACCCGCTGTTCGGCCTCGACGCCAAGTTCTGGGGCGTGGTGGCGATGGGCGCGTCGGTGGTGATCATCGCCTTCCTGCCCTGGCTGGACCGCAGCCCGGTGAAGTCGATCCGCTACAAGGGGCCGATCTTCAAGATCGCCGTGGCCATCTTCGTCGTCTGCTTCTTCATCCTGGGCTACCTGGGCGTGCTGCCCCCGACCCCGGGGCGTACGCTGGTGTCGCAGATCTGCTCGGTGCTGTACTTCGCGTTCTTCCTGCTGATGCCGTGGTACAGCAAGCTCGACAAGTGCAAGGCCGAACCGGAAAGGGTGAACTTCAAATGAAAATGCGCGTGATCAATCTCATCAAGCGTGCGGCGGCCGTGTTGCTGTTCGCCCCGGCGCTTGCGCTGGCGGCCGATGCCTCGGTGAATCTCGACAAGGCGCCGGTGAGCACGGAGCCGGCTGCACTGCAGCATGGCGCCAAACTGTTCGTCAATTACTGTTTGAACTGTCACGGCGCATCCTACGTGCGCTACAACCAGCTGGAGAACATCGGCCTGTCCGAGCAGATGATTCGCGACAACCTGCTGTTCACCGGCGAGAAGGTCGGCGACCTGATGAAGATCGCGATGCAGCGCGAGGACGGCAAGGCATGGTTCGGCGCCGCGCCGCCCGACCTGTCGGTGATCGCTCGTTCGCGTGCCTCCGGCGATGGCAGCGGCGCGGACTGGCTGTACACCTACCTGCGCCAGTTCTACCGTGATACCGAGCGTCCCACGGGCTGGAACAACGTGATCTTCGAGAACGTCGGCATGCCGCACGTGCTGTGGGAGCTGCAGGGCGAGCAGGTGGCCAAGGTCACCCAGAACGCAAACGGCTCCAAGCATGTCGAACTGTCGCTCGCCAAGCCCGGTAAGCTGTCGGTGGAGGAGTATGACAAGGCCGTCGCCGACCTGGTCTCCTTCCTCGTGTGGATGGGCGAGCCCGTGGCCGAGAAACGCAAGGCGATCGGTACTGTCGTACTGATTTTCTTGGCAGGCTTCTTCGTGCTGGCCTATGCGCTGAAAAAGAACTACTGGAAGGACATTCATTGATCGAAATCGCGACCGGCCGCCAGGCCTGTTGACGCAGTCCTACCCCAGACGCACCGCGCGGTTTCGCGCGGTGCGCTTTTGCTTTTGTATCCCCGGAGTGGCAACACCATGATGAATCTGTATTCCGGCACGACCGATCCTTTCAGCCACCGCTGCCGGATCGTCCTGTTCGAGAAGGGCATGGACTTCGAAGTCATCGACGTCGATCTCTACAACAAGCCCGAAGACATCGCTGTCATCAATCCCTACAACCGCGTGCCGGTGCTGGTAGACCGCGATCTCGTGCTATACGAGTCGAACATCATCAATGAATACATCGACGAGCGCTTCCCGCATCCGCAACTGATGCCGCCCGACCCGATCATGCGCGCCCGCGCGCGGCAGTTGCTGCATACCTTCGAGAACGAACTGTTCTCGCACCTCGAGGCGCTCGAGGCCAACCAGAAGGGTGTGGACAAGATCCGCGGCCATGTCCGCGACCAACTGACCCAGCTGGCGCCGATCTTCACCAAGCAGAAGTTCATGCTGGGCGACGAGTTTTCGATGCTGGATGTGGCCATCGCGCCGCTGCTGTGGCGCCTTGAGCACTACGGCATCGAACTGCCCAAGGCTGCGGCGCCGCTCATGAAGTACGCCGAGCGCATCTTCAGCCGCCAGGGCTTCATCGACGCCCTGACGCCTTCCGAGAAGGTGATGCGCCGCTGATTGTCGTCCAACCCGCGATGCCCGCGCGCCCGGCGTGCGGCATCGCCTGATGGAAACCCCATGAGCACCGTATCGACCAAGCCTTACCTGTTGCGCGCCATCTGGGAATGGTGTGTCGACCAGGGATTCACGCCTTATCTCGCCGCCCTGGTGGACGAGCAGACGCGCGTGCCGCCCGGTTATGCCCGCGATGGCCAGATTGTGCTCAATCTGTCGTCCGAGGCTACCGGCCATCTGCAGATGGCCAATGATTTCATCACCTTTCAGGCCCGCTTCGGCGGCGTAGCGCATTCGCTGGCCATTCCGGTCGTCAATGTGATCGCGATCTACGCGCGCGAGAACGGGCAAGGCATGGCCTTCGAGCCCGAGTTCGAGGATGAGGACGAAGCTGACGGGCTCGCGTCCGTCCCGCAGGACGAGGGTGGCGAAGGTCCGGTGGCCGTGGAGGAGATGGGGGATGCGGCGGCCAAGGTCCGCGAGGAAGCTGCGAAATCGGCCGACGACGCGCCGCGCCGCCCGCGTCCGTCCCACCTGACCGTCGTCAAATAAGGAGTTCCCATGCCGAGCCTGGATTGGAACGAGCAGCTCGAGAATGGCCTTGCACGGATGGACGACACGCATCGCGAGTTCGTCGAGCTTTACAACGTGGTCGCCGCTGCCGCGCCGGAGGATTTCCTGGCCGCCTACGATGCTTTCGTGGCGCATACCGAAGCGCACTTCGCCCAGGAAAACCGCTGGATGGAGGCGGTGGATTTCCCCGGCTGCCATCGTGCCGAACATGAACGCGTACTGGCTGTTCTGCACGACATCCGCAAGCGTGTGGCCAATGGCGACATGTTCTTCGCCAAGCGGCTGATCCAGGAACTGCCTGCGTGGTTCGAGAACCACACCAATGGCATGGATGCGGCGTTGGCCTTCCATCTCAATAGCGTCGGCTACGACGTGGAGACGGCGTGTTTCGCTCCGGGCGGGGAGGACGATGCGAAGTCGTCCGCCGGCTGTGCCTGTGCCACGCTGACGGCCGACAACAAGGCTGCGTGCGCCTGAGCGAAAGCGCGCCGGCCCTCTGCTGTCCCCGAAGCGGCCGGCTACGGAAACTTCAGCGGAAAGGGTAGGCGATCGGGGGCCATTCGCCGCGCATCAATTGCACGAGTGCGGCCGCCGAACCGCAGGCAAGCGTCCAGCCCAGCGTGCCATGGCCGGTGTTGAGCCACAGCTTCGGGCAGGGTCCCTTGCCGATCAAGGGCAGATTGCCCGGTGTCGCGGGGCGCAGTCCGGCCCAGGGAGTGATCCGGGTCTCGTCGATCACGCCGGGAAAGTTCTGCCTTGCCCATTCCTCCAGGGGGCGGATGCGTTCCGGCCTCACCCGGGTGTCGAAGCCATTCAATTCCGCTGTGCCCGCAACGCGCAGGCGGTTGCCCAGGCGCGAGCACACGATGCGCCGGGACTCGTCGGTGAGGCTGACTTCCGGGGCCCTGGCGGGCTCTGTGAGCGGGGCGGTGATGGAGTAGCCCTTTACCGGGTAGATCGGCAGGCGCATGCCGAGCGGGGCGAGCAGCCGCGGGCTGTAACTGCCCAGGCAGACGACATACGCGTCGGCGCTCAGTACGCCTTTGCGGCCAGCCGCATCCGCGATGTCGACACCATCGATCCGCCCGTTGCGATGATTCAAGTGCAGTATCCGGGTGTTCCAGTAAAGCCGCGCGCCTGCCTGCCCCAGCCGCTCCGCCAGCGCCTGGGTGAAGAGATGCGCATTGCCTGATTCATCTCCGGGCGCATACATGCCCCCGGCGAGGTGGCCGTGCCGGAAGCCCAGCGCCGGCTCGATCTCGACGCAATCCGCTGCCGAGCAAACACGGGCCTCGATGCCGAAGTGTGCCAGTTCCGCCGCACGGCGCGTGGCATGCCTGAATTCCCGCGTACTGTTGAACAGGTGCAGGATGCCGCGGGTGCGCTGTTCGTATTCCAGCCCGGTCGTGTCCCGCAGTTCTGCCAGGCAGTGTCCGCTCCAGACGGCGAGGGCAGCGATGGCGGCGGTGTTGTGGCGGGTACGCCAGGGCAGGCATTCGCGCAGGAAGGCGATCACCCAGCGCCATTGGGCCGGATCGCGTGCCGGGTGAAGCTTGAGCGGCGCATCCGTGCGCCCCAGCCAGCGCAAGGCCAGCCAGGGCGCCGAGGGATTGGCCCAGGGCTCTGGATGGCTGATGGAAATCTGGCCGCCGTTGGCGAAGCTCGTTTCGAGGCCGGCGCCCGGCTGGCGGTCGATGAGGCTGACTTCGAACCCCGCCTGCCGCAGATACCAGGCGGTCGTGACGCCGGTGACGCCGGCGCCGAGAACCATGACATGCATAAAGTGGGGACAGGTTGAGAGACGGCTGTACGAGTCGGGCTTCGAAGGTGAGGTTCCCGCCGCGGCCGAGGGGCGATCATAGCCGTCCGATGCGCCCGATGAAACCGTTCGAGACAATTTCCTGTCTTCAGGCCGTTCCAGGGCGGGAGGAAAGCTCCTGGGGGGAGGCGGCTGTCACGCGGTGGCCATTTTGCCGTGCGCGGAACGCGAGGAACCGGGATAATTCGCTGCTGTCAGCATTCATCGCATTCACGGAGTCCCCTCATGCGTCGCGTCACCCTCACCCAGTTCCTGATCGAGCAGCAGCGTGCCGGTCGCATTACCGCCGACCTGCGTCTGTTGATCGAGGTCGTCGCCCGGGCAGTCAAGGCCATCAGCGTCAATGTCTCCAAGGGAGCGCTCGCCGGCGTGCTGGGTGAGGCCGGCACCGACAATGTGCAGGGCGAGGCGCAGAAGAAGCTCGATGTCATCGCCAACGAGATCCTGCTGCAGGCCAACGAGTGGGGCGGCCACCTTGCGGCGATGGCCTCGGAGGAAGTCGAGACCGTTCACCAGATTCCTTTCGACTATCCCACCGGCGGTTTCCTGCTGCTGTTCGATCCGCTGGATGGTTCGTCGAACATCGACGTCAACATTTCGGTGGGCACGATCTTCTCGGTGCTGCGCATGCCGCCGGGCGGAGAACGCCCGACCGAAGAGAGCTTCATGCAGCCCGGACGCGAACAGGTGGCGGCGGGCTATGCGGTCTATGGCCCGGCGACCCAGCTCGTGCTGACGGTCGGCCACGGCGTGCATGCATTCACGCTCGACCGTGAGATGGGCAGTTTCATCTATACCCAACCCTTCATGACGATTCCCGAGGAAACACGGGAGTTCGCCATCAACGCCTCGAATGCGCGCTTCTGGGAAGCGCCGGTACAGCGCTACATCGGCGAACTGCAGCAGGGGGCGGCGGGGCCGCGCGGCGTGGATTTCAACATGCGTTGGGTGGCGTCGATGGTGTCCGACGTGCACCGCATCCTGACCCGCGGCGGCATCTTCATGTATCCGCTCGACGAAAAGTGCCGCGACAAGGGCGGCAAGCTGCGCCTGATGTACGAGGCGAATCCGATGGCGATGCTCGTCGAGCAGGCCGGCGGCGCGGCGACGACCGGACGCGAACGCATCCTCGACGTCCAGCCGCGGGCGCTCCATCAGCGCGTGCCGGTCATCCTCGGCTCGAAGGCCGAGGTCGAGCGCGTCACCGCATACCATCGAGAGGATTGATCGCGGCGCATGGGGGTTCGCAAGGGCTTCGTATCGCTGTTGCTGGGTGCGGCGCTGCAAGCGGCCCTGCCCGCTTCTGCACAGCAGGCGCTGGACGTGGCGCTGGAGGCGCCGGACGAGGTGCGTCCCTTGCTCGAACGCCATGTGCGCTTGCTGCGCAGTGACGAACTCGCGCTGCCCGAGGCCGCGCCCGATCGCAGCGCGATGGTGCGCCGCACGCGGCGCGAGGTGGAGCAACTGCTCGCCACCGAGGGCTATTTTTCGCCGGTGATCGGCATCGATCGCAGCGAAGCCGGGCGCTGGCTGCTGAAAGTCGAGCCGGGGCCGCGTGCGCGAGTCGAGCAGGTGTCGATCGCCTTCGAAGGAGAGGTGGCGCTGGCGCGGGAGGATGGTGGGCAGCAGGAGCAGGGCGGGGCGGTCTACCTCGACGCGTTGCGTGCCCGTTGGAGCCTGCCGGCGGGTGCGCCTTTCCGCCAGGCGGATTGGGATGCGGCCAAGCAGGCCTTGCTCGATGCCATTGCCGCGCGGCGCTATGCGGCCGCACGCATCGTTGCCAGCCGTGCCGAGGTCGATCCGGAGGCGGCGTCGGTGCGCTTGAGCATCACGCTCGACAGCGGCCCGGCCTTCTACCTGGGGAAACTCGAGGTCAGCGGCCTGCAGGAACTGCCCGCCGATCTGGTACAGCGCTACAGCCGCCTGAAGGCCGGGGCGCCGTATGATCGCGAGGAATTGCTGGCGTTCCAGACGGGCTTGCAGAACACCCCGCATTTTGCCTCTGTGATCGTGGATATCGACCGCGATCCGGCCCTGGCCGCTGCCGTCCCGGTGCGGGTTCAGGTGGCCGAGGCGCGGCCCAGGTACATCGGCTTCGGTGCGGGCGTTTCAAGCAACACCGGCTTTCGCGTCGAAGCCACTTATCGCGATGCCAATCTGCTGCGCCGTGGCTGGGAATTGTCTACGGGCCTGCGCCTCGAGCAGCGCCGCCAGTCTGCTTATGCCGATGTTTTCCTGCCGCCATCGGGGCGCCATCGGGACAGTTTCGGTGCCCTCGTCGATCGCAGCGATCTCGAAGGCCTCCGGATCGAGTCCCAGGCGGTCGGGGTGGCGCGCACCACGGTGCGCGGCGACATCGAGACCCAGCTCGCACTGCGCCTGCAGCATGAACGCATGCGGCCCGATGGCGCCCAAGCAAGTTCGCAGAACACGCTGACCGTCAACTGGACCTGGATCCAGCGCGCGGTCGACGATCTGCTCGACCCCACGCACGGCCACGTGCTCGAATTTCAGCTTGGCGGCGGTGCGGCGGTTGCGCTCGCCGACCGCGATTTCGTTCGTGTGTATGGGCGTGCCGTACGCTACCAGCCCGTGGGCGAACGCGACGTCTTCATCCTGCGTGGTGAGGCCGGCGTGACCCTGGCCGATTCGCGCGAGGGCATTCCGCAGGATTTCCTGTTCCGGACGGGCGGTGCGCAGTCGGTACGCGGCTATGCCTACCAGAGCCTGGGGGTCAGCGAGGGAGAGGCGACCGTCGGTGGGCGCTACCTCGGCACGATGAGTGCGGAGTACGTGCGCTGGTTCCGGCCGCAGTGGGGGGCGGCCGTGTTCGTCGATGCCGGGGATGCGGCCGACACGCGCGAGGATTTCGACCTGCACGCGGGATATGGCGTCGGCGCACGCTGGCGCAGCCCGGCCGGGCCGTTGGCGATCGACCTTGCCTGGGGGCACGAGGAGCGCAAGCTGCGGCTGCACTTCGGGGTGGCGATCGCTTTCTGAGCGCCGGCGTACGAAGCGGCAATCGTCCTGGAGCGGTCAGGCGCGGCGCCGGAACACGAGGCTGAGGTTGTTGGCAGGCATCTCGACGAGTTCGTCCAGCCGTAAACCATGTCTGCAGGCTTCGGCCTCCACGGCCTCCAGGTCGCGGACGCCGAAACGGGGGTCGATGCTGCGCAGCCATTCGTCGAAAGCGGCGTTGGACGCCGCAGTGTGTGCGTTGCCGCGGCGGTAGGGGCCATAGCAATACACGACGCCGTCGTCCGGCAGGATGCGGGCCGCGCCGCGGAACAGCGCCGCTGTGCTCGACCACGGGGAATAGTGCAGCACGTTGATTGCCACCACGGCGTCAGCGTGCTGGAGCGGCCAGGTTTCGTCGTGCAGTTCGAGTTCGAGCGGCAAGGCGATGTTGGACAGGCCGGCGTGCGAGATCCAGGCCGTGATCGAGCCGATCGCGCCGCGGTCGCCGTCGGTCGGTTGCCAGCGAAGTCCCGGAATGTGCGTGCAGAAATGCACGGCATGTTCTCCGGTTCCACTGCCGACCTCCAGTACTGTGGCCGTATCCGGCAGCACCCGCCGCAAGACTTCCAGGATGTACCCGCGGTTCCGTTCGGTGGAAGGAGAGAAGAGGCGTCGATCGTCGGACATGGGAAAGGGGGGCGGGCTGAATCGTCGGCACATTGTGTCATGCAGCGTCGAGTTTTCCGGCGCTCATCATCCTTGGCTGCGTACCTGGCGGAGTGCTTGGCCATGGTGCTGTCCGCTGCCTGTGGAGGGGGGTGTTCAGCCCGCGCTTGCGGTCAGCGGACCCTGAAGGGCAGATTGGCAGTCGCTGCCTTGCCGTTCCGGTCGCGTATGGTGATGAACAGGCGGTAGGCACCCGGCGCGGCCGGCGCCACGAAGCGCACGGTGGCCGCGTCCGCCTGCCGCACTCGGACCTCGGTGCGGGGCGGAGGCGCCTCGGCGTCGCCGCCCTTGCGCAAATCAGTGGCTTCGGCGAGGACCGTCCATTCGGTCGTCAGCGCCGAGCCATCATGAGCGACGGCGTCGACGCCCGCGGAAATTTCCACGCCAGGGGCGAATTCGTCCGCGCCGATGCCGATGCCGCGGATTTCCGGTGCGGGCTTCGCCACCGGCCGCCCCCAGGCCGCGGCGAGCGCGTCGGTCATCGCGGTCTCGCTGCCGTCGGTGAGCAGCAGGCCGTGCCAGGTCGCAGTCTGTTCCTGCTTGGCGCCCCACAGGAAGGGGAAGGCGCCGCGGATCTGCGGCTGATCCTTCAGAAAAGAGAGGGCTTCGGTGAAGAAGCGCGCCTTCTCGGTGCTGGTGAGTTCCACCGGCGCGCCCCAGGGCTTGCGCCCTGCCTGCCATTGGCCGAGCGGACCGAGCTCGGCGACCACCACCGGCTTGGCGATGCCCGCCGCGAGCAGGCGCTGCGGCAGGTCGAACACCGCGCCGGCATAGACGTTGATGCCGAGCAGGTCGACATTGGGGCAGCAGCCGGCCAGCGTGCGAAAGGCGTCCATCCCGGTGTCGGCGACCACCATCAGGGTCGGGTGCGCGGGGTCGAGGCGCTTCACCAGGCCGGCGAGGCGATCGAGCTCGCGCCACAGTGGCAGTGGATCGGCGACGCCGGTCTCGATCTCGTTGCCCACACCCCAGGCGAGGAGCGCCGGGTGGTTGCGGTGGCGGACGACGAAGTCGAGCACGGCTTCTTCCTGTGCGCGCACCGCGGCGGCGTCAGTGTAGTCGAAACCGTGACGTGGATGTTCCAGCCACAACCCCATCACCACCTTCATGCCCAGCCGCTCCGCCTCGTCCAGCACCCAGGCGTCGTTGGCGCGATAGACGCGCACGACCTTGGCGCCGGCTTTGGCCAAGCGTTCGAGGTTGGCGCGGTCGCCTTCGAAGGCTGCGCCCTGCCAGGTTTCGCTCGCCGTAGCTGCAATGGCGCCGAGCAGCACGAGCGCGGCCATGAGCAAGCGGAGAACGGGGCGGAGGAGGGGAGTGGACATGAAGATGGCGCCGAGAGACGGAGCGAAAGTGCCGTTGCAGGGACCATTGTGCCCCCAAACCATCCTGTCGTTGGGCGTAGGGCCGGTAGCCGGCGCGGTCCACGTTTGGCATCTCTTGCGTGCGGGGCGTGCAGAGGCGGCCGGCGGCGGCCGGGAAAACTCACGATTCAGTGGTGCTCGACGAGAATGCCGTATGAATCAAACCCTCCAGGCGTGTCGATATTCACGCCCGCCGCACTTGAAATCCCCGGACCCCGTCCCTATTATTAGCACTCGTTGGCAGTGAGTGCTAACAAGCTTCGGGCAACGGCGAAGTCGCCGCGCCCTGGGGCCACTGCGAATTTTCTGCGGGCTGGCCCGCAACCAAGCAACCCAAACAGTTGAACCGTAGATAGGAGAGAACTCGATGAAGATTCGTCCCCTGCACGATCGCGTGATCGTCAAGCGTCTGGAAGCCGAACGCAAGACCGCCAGCGGCATCGTGATCCCAGACAGCGCAGGCGAAAAGCCCGATCAGGGCGAAGTCCTGGCAGTCGGTAACGGCAAGATCCTCGATGACGGCAATGTGCGTCCGATGGCCGTCAAGGTGGGCGACAAGGTCCTGTTCGGCAAGTATGCCGGCCAGGCCGTCAAGGTCGAAGGCGAAGAGCTCCTCGTGATGCGCGAGGAAGACATCATGGGCGTGGTCGAGGGCTGAGCCTTCTCCCGTATCCCTGAAGCGCTAACCTGAATAAATTCTGGAGTTCTAAGAATGGCAGCTAAAGAAGTCAAGTTTGGTGATTCCGCCCGTGAACGCATGGTCGCCGGTATCAACATTCTCGCCAACGCGGTCAAGGTGACCCTGGGCCCGAAGGGCCGCAACGTGGTCCTGGAGCGTTCGTTCGGCGCCCCCACGGTGACCAAGGACGGCGTGTCCGTGGCCAAGGAAATCGAACTGAAGGACAAGTTCGAGAACATGGGCGCGCAGATGGTCAAGGAAGTGGCTTCCAAGACCTCGGACATCGCCGGTGACGGCACCACCACCGCCACCGTGCTGGCCCAGTCGATCGTGCGTGAAGGCATGAAGTTCGTCGCCGCCGGCATGAACCCGATGGACCTGAAGCGCGGCATCGACAAGGCCGTCGCCGCCACCATCGAAGAGCTCAAGAAGCTGTCCAAGCCGTGCTCGACCAACAAGGAAATCGCCCAGGTCGGTTCGATCTCGGCCAACTCCGACAGCGACATCGGCGACATCATCGCCAATGCGATGGACAAGGTCGGCAAGGAAGGCGTGATCACCGTCGAAGACGGCAAGTCGCTGAACAACGAACTCGACGTCGTCGAAGGCATGCAGTTCGACCGCGGCTACCTGTCGCCGTACTTCATCAACAACCCGGACAAGCAGGTCGCGATCCTCGACAACCCGTTCGTTCTGCTGTTCGACAAGAAGATCTCCAACATCCGCGATCTGCTGCCGGTGCTGGAGCAAGTCGCCAAGGCCGGCCGTCCGCTGCTGATCATCGCCGAGGACGTCGAGGGCGAAGCGCTCGCCACCCTGGTGGTGAACAACATCCGTGGCATCCTGAAGACCTGCGCCGTCAAGGCCCCGGGCTTCGGCGACCGCCGCAAGGCCATGCTGGAAGACATCGCCATCCTGACCGGCGGCCAGGTGATCGCCGAAGAAGTCGGCCTGACGCTGGAAAAGGCCACGCTGGAAGATCTGGGCCAGGCCAAGCGCATCGAAGTGGGCAAGGAAAACACGATCATCATCGATGGTGCCGGCGAAGCCGAGCGCATCGAAGCCCGCGTCAAGCAGATCCGCGTGCAGATCGAGGAAGCGACCTCCGACTACGACCGCGAGAAGCTGCAGGAACGCGTGGCCAAGCTGGCCGGCGGTGTCGCAGTGATCAAGGTCGGTGCCGCGACCGAAGTCGAAATGAAGGAGAAGAAGGCCCGTGTCGAGGATGCCCTGCACGCCACCCGCGCTGCAGTGGAAGAAGGCATCGTCCCGGGCGGCGGCGTCGCGCTGCTGCGTGCCCGCGCCAACCTGAACGGCCTGAAGGGCGACAACCACGACCAGGACGCCGGCATCAAGATCGTGCTGCGCGCGATGGAGCAGCCGCTGCGCGAAATCGTCGCCAACGCTGGCGACGAGCCGAGCGTGGTGGTGAACAAGGTCGTCGAAGGTTCGGGCAACTACGGCTTCAACGCGGCCACCGGCGAGTACGGCGACATGGTCGAGATGGGCGTGCTGGATCCGACCAAGGTGACCCGTACCGCGCTGCAGAATGCCGCTTCGGTCGCCGGCCTGATGCTCACCACCGACTGCATGGTCGGTGAACTGGCTGAAGACAAGCCGGTTGGCGGCATGCCCGACATGGGCGGAATGGGTGGTATGGGCGGCATGGGTGGCATGGGCATGTGATGCCTTGCCGGCAGGCCCCGCTTGGGCGGGGCTTGCGGCCCGTCGTTCAGCGAAGGCCCCGCGCAAGCGGGGCCTTCGTCGTATGGGGTCTGTCCGCCGCTGTCGGCGCATGGCGCGAGAGGCCAGGGCGGCGTTGCCGATCTGGCTGGAAACCGTGGGATAATTGGACGCTTCCACCGCATCGGTGGCGCTTGCCTGTTGCCAGGGCGAGTGCGGGGAGGCGGGAGCACGGCGGGCCGGGCGCGGAGCCCGGGGGGCGAGACAGAACCGGGGCCTGGGTGGAACACAGGGCCAGGGTGTTCTCGTCCCGGCTAAAAATCGGTAGGGAGCGACGACCGGATGTATCCGGGCCGCTCCCTGAAGCGCGTGCCGGCAAAGGGCCGATGCGCTTCCGATGACCGAGCAAAAGGAGAACAGCGGAGCCGATGCTAGGCGCATCCGCTTACACGTAACTTACATCCGGAATTTCATGCGCATCCTCCTGGCAGAAGATGATCCCGTGATCGCCGATGGCATCGGCCGTGCCCTCAAGCGCAATGGATATGCCGTGGATCACGTCGATAACGGCGCCGATGCCGACGCGGCCCTGGCCTCCCAGCCCTATGATCTGCTCATTCTCGACCTCGGCATGCCGCGGCTGGGGGGGATCGAGGTGCTCAAGCGCCTGCGGGCGAGGAAGTCGGCGCTGCCGGTACTGATCCTGACTGCGCAGGACGGCGTCGATGACCGTGTCCGAGGCCTCGATGCGGGCGCGGACGACTACATGACGAAGCCGTTCGCCTTGCCGGAGCTGGAGGCGCGCGTGCGCGCGCTGACGCGCCGTGGTACGGGGCAGGCTCGTTGTCTCGAGCTGGGGCGCCTGTCCTACGACCAGGCCGATCGCGTGGTCAAGGTCGATGGGCAGGTACTCGAACTGTCGGCGCGCGAGATCGGCCTGCTGGAGGTCTTCCTGCTGCGTGTGGGGCGGCTGGTGAGCAAGGACCAGCTGGTGGACCATCTTTGTGGCTGGGGGGAAGAGGTCTCCAGCAACGCCATCGAGGTCTATGTGCACCGTCTGCGCAAGAAGCTGGAGGATAGCGGTGTGCGCATCGTGACGGTTCGCGGGCTGGGGTATTGCCTGGAGAACTCGGATGCGGCGCCGGCGACGAAGGCCTGACAAGGCGGCATCGGGCTCGAAGCGTGCGGGGCCGCCGAATTCGCTGTTCGGCGAGATCCTCGACTGGCTGCTCGCGCCCTTGCTGTTCCTGTGGCCGATTTCGATCATCATCACGCATAACGTCGCCGACAACATCGCCAACCAGCCCTATGACCTTGCACTGGCAGACGGCGTCCGTACGCTGTCCCGCATGGTCGTGCTGGAGGACGGGAAGCCGGCCGTGCGTTTTCCGGCGCCGCCGCGTGCCTTGTTCCGCGCGGATCAGGATGATGTGCTGTACTTCCAGGTGGCTGACGAGCACGGCGTAGTCATTACCGGCGATCCGGACATCCCGAGGCCGCTGGGGCCGGTCAGCCTGGCGGGTGAGGACGTGCTGTTCCGCGACGAGACCATCCATGGCGAGGAAACGCGGATCGCCTATCGAATGCTGCGTCCGGGCGAAGGCGAGGGTTCGCCGCTGGTACTGGTGCAGGTGGCGGAAACGCGCAACAAGCGCGGCGACCTCGCCTCGCGCGTGGTGACAGGCGTGCTGCTGCCGCAGTTCGCCATCATCCCGTTGGCCGTGGTGCTCGTCTGGGTCGGACTGTCGCGCGGCATCACGCCACTCAACCGGCTGCAGAGCCTGATTCGCCGGCGGCGCCCGACCGATCTCTCGCCCGTCCAGCCGGCGAGCGTGCCGGAGGAGGTGCGGCCGCTGATCGTCGCCTTCAACGACATGATGGCGCGCCTGGAGGAAAATCTGCAGGCCCAGCAGCGCTTCATCGCCGATGCGGCCCACCAGATGCGCACGCCATTGACCGGGCTGAAAATGCAGACCGACTTGGCCTTGCATGAGACCGACCCCGAGCAGTTGCGCCTGTCGCTGGCCCACATCGCCGAGAGTACCGATCGCGCGGCCCACCTCATCAACCAGTTGCTGTCGCTGGCCCGTGCCGAGGCGAGTTTCGAGAAGCTGTATGCGGTCGAGCCGGTGAACCTGGGCACGGTCGTGCGGGAAGTGGCGCTGGAGCTGTTCCCGCGTGCGCAGGCGAAGGATATCGATCTCGGCGCGGAAGGAAGCGATGGAGAGCTGCGCGTCGAGGGCAATCCGGTGCTGCTGCGTGAAATGGTCAAGAATCTGGTGGACAACGCGATCAAGTACACGCCGCGCGGCGGGCACGTGACGGTGCGGACGCGCTTTGCGGGGTCGCCCATCCTGGAAGTCGAGGATACCGGGCCGGGTATCCCCGAGGCTGATCGGGAGCGTGTGTTCGAACGCTTCTATCGCGTGCTGGGCAGCGGCGCTGACGGTTCTGGCCTGGGGCTGCCAATCGTGCGCGAGATTGGCGAGCTCCATCGCGCCACCGTGACGCTGGATGCCAACCCGGCGGGGCAGGGCACGCTCGCGCGGGTCGTCTTCCCGCGCAGCCATCTGCAGGCGCCCCCTCCCGTGCACGGAGACGTCTATCCGCTGGGGTGAGCGCCTGTTCGACCCCCTGCAGGGAGGGCGAAACAGGCGGGTTGTTTGATCACGGTCAATAAATAATCAAAAAAACTGCATAAAAGAAACTTTTTTACACCCTGTAAGCACGCCGTAAGTGTCTTCGCATAATTTGAGCGTAGCCGGTCAGTGTCCGGTCCGTTCAAACAAGCAGGAGGGAGACATGGAAAGCAATATGGTGGCGAAGATCGTCGCCAACCCGAAGTACCAGCGCCTCGTAAGTACGCGTACGCGCTTCGGTTGGTTGCTCACGATCATCATGCTGGTCGTGTATTACGGCTACACCGCGATCATCGCCTTCGACAAGGAGCTGTTTCATCAGCGCCTGGGCGAAGGCGTGATGACGCTCGGTGTTCCGGTCGGTTTCGGGGTAATCGTGTTCACCATCATCATTACCGGCATTTATGTGCGTCGCGCCAACTCGGAGTTCGACGCCATGACTGAAGAAATCGTCAAGGAGAGCGGCAAATGATCGGCCGTTACGCACGTCTGGGCGGCGGTCTCGCCCTTGCCCTCCTGTCCGCAGCCGCACTGGCGGCCGGCGGCGACCTCGGCCAGGCCGAAAAGCAGGCGACGAACTGGACCGCGATCATCATGTTCGCCGCGTTCGTCACCGGTACCCTGTTCATCACCAAGTGGGCGGCGGCCAAGACCAAGTCGGCCGCTGACTTCTACACTGCCGGCGGCGGCATCACCGGCTTCCAGAATGGTCTGGCCATCGCGGGCGACTACATGTCGGCCGCATCCTTTCTCGGTATTTCCGCCGCGGTCATGGTCAGTGGCTACGATGGCCTGATCTACTCGATCGGCTTTCTCGTCGGCTGGCCCATCATCACCTTCCTGATGGCGGAAAAGCTGCGCAACCTCGGCAAGTTCACCTTTGCCGACGTGGCCGCCTACCGCTTCGAGCAGACCCCGATCCGCGCTTTCGCCGCATCGGGCACGCTGGTCGTGGTGGCTTTCTACCTGATCGCCCAGATGGTGGGGGCGGGCCAGTTGATCAAGCTGCTGTTCGGTCTCGAATACTGGATGGCGGTGGTCATCGTCGGCGCGCTGATGATGGTCTACGTGCTGTTCGGCGGCATGACGGCCACGACCTGGGTGCAGATCATCAAGGCCGTGCTGCTGCTGTCGGGTGCGTCCTTCATGGCTTTCATCGTGATGATGAACTATGGCTTCTCGCCCGAGCAGTTGTTCGCCGCTTCGGTGAAGGTCAAGGCCGATGCCGCGGTCGCGATCGGCAAGTCGCCGGAAGAAGCCAGCGTGCTCGCCCAGGCGATCATGGGGCCGGGTTCGTTCATCAAGGATCCGATCTCGGCGATTTCCTTCGGCATGGCGCTGATGTTCGGTACCGCGGGCCTGCCGCACATCCTGATGCGCTTCTTCACCGTGCCGGATGCGAAGGAAGCACGCAAGTCGGTGTTCTGGGCCACGACCTGGATCGGCTACTTCTACATCCTGACCTTCATCATCGGTTTCGGTGCGATCGTGCTGGTGTCGAACAATCCGGAGTTCCTGGAGCCGAGCGGCGCGCTGAAGGGCGGCGGCAACATGGCGGCGATCCATCTCGCCAACGCGGTCGGCGGCAACGTTTTCCTCGGCTTCATGTCGGCGGTGGCCTTCGCGACCATTCTCGCGGTGGTGGCGGGCCTGACGTTGTCGGGCGCCTCGGCGGTGTCGCACGACTTGTACGCCACGGTGTTCAAGAAGGGCAATGCCGATTCCGCGTCGGAGCTGCGTGTCTCGCGTATCACCACCATTGCCCTGGGCATCATCGCCGTGGTGCTGGGCATCGCGTTCGAGAAGCAGAACATCGCCTTCATGGTGTCGCTGGCCTTCGCCATCGCAGCATCGGCCAACTTCCCGGTGCTGTTCATGTCGGTGCTGTGGAAGGATTGCACGACGCGTGGCGCCACCATCGGCGGTTTCCTTGGCCTGATCACGGCCGTGGGCCTCACCGTGGTGTCGCCGTCGGTGTGGGAAGCGACGCTGGGCAACCCGAAGGGGTCGGCACTGTTCCCCTACACCTCGCCGGCGCTGTTCTCGATGACGGCAGGTTTCCTCGGCATCTGGCTGTTCTCGATCCTCGACAACAGCGCCCGTGCGAAGGCCGACCGCGCCGGCTACCTGGCCCAGCGCGTGCGTTCCGAGACCGGGATTGGCGCTGCATCGGCCTCGAGCCACTAAGTCTCTGCAAAAACAGCCCTTCCGTCATGAGGGAAGGGCTGCGGAAGACGCAATGCAAAAGGCGGCAAGCACGGGCTTGCCGCCTTTTGTTCTTTGTCGATTTGCCCGAGGCCTCTGAAGAAGAATATAAAGCGCTTGACGCATGAGGAATACAGGCTATAATGCACACCTCTTCGGCCAGGTAGCTCAGTTGGTAGAGCAGCGGATTGAAAATCCGCGTGTCGGCGGTTCGATTCCGTCCCTGGCCACCACTGATTTCGTTCAAGCATTTGCCCGGTCCGCAAGATCGGGCTTTTTGCTTTTGGGGTGCTTCGATTGTTCTGGGCATGGTGCGCCCGGGAGTGGCGTGCCGGCACGGCGCACTGGCCCCGCCGGGCCGCGGGCCTGTGCTGGCGAAGCTGGAACTGAAAGAAGAAGTGGCTGATTCCGCTCAATTTTTGAGGCTGATTGCGGGTGCTATAATGCGCACCTTTCCATCGAAGCGCGCTGAACAGCCTGATCCCGAATGCAGCTTTACGCCCTTGGCCTGAATCACCACACAGCGCCGCTCGCGATTCGCGAACGCGTTGCGTTTCAGCCTGAAAGGCTGGGTCAGGCGCTGCACGATCTGGCGCATGCCGATTCGGTACGCGAAGCTGCGATTCTGTCGACCTGTAACCGTACCGAGCTCTATTTCGCCGCCGAGCAGCCGCAGCATGCGGCCGACTGGCTCGCACGCTTCCACAAGGTCGCCCTCAACGACGTTTCCCCCTACCTGTACGCGTATCCGCAGCGCGATGCGGTCCGCCATGTGTTCCGCGTTGCCAGTGGCCTCGACTCGATGGTCATCGGCGAGCCGCAGATACTCGGCCAGGTCAAGGATGCCGTACGTCGTGCCGAAGAAGCGGGCACGATGGGTACGCTGCTGCACAAGCTGTTCCAGAACACCTTTTCGGTCGCCAAGGAAGTTCGCTCCACCACGGCGATCGGCGCCAATACGGTGTCGATGGCCGCCGCCGCGGTGCACCTGACCGAGCGGATCTTCGAGCGTGTGGCCGACCAGCATGTGCTGTTCATCGGCGCGGGCGAGATGATCGAATTGTGTGCGGCGCATTTCGCCGGCGCACAGCCCCGGTCGATGACCGTGGCCAACCGCACCGAAGAGCGTGCGCTGGCATTGGCCTCGCGTTTCGGGGCGGAGACGATGCGTATCGACCAGGTCGGCGACATGCTGTCGCGTTTCGACGTGGTCGTATCCTGTACGGCGGCTCCCCTTCCCATCGTCGGACTCGGCATGGTGGAGCGTGCGGTGAAGGCGCGCCGCCACCGCCCGGTGGTGATGGTCGATCTGGCGGTACCGCGAGACATCGAGCCCGAGATCGCCGGGCTCGATGACATTTTCCTGTACACCGTCGACGATCTCGCGCAGGTGGTCGATGCCGGGATGGAGTCCCGCCAGCAGGCCGTGATCGAGGCCGAGCAGATCATCGATACGCGGGTGGATGGCTTCCTGCACTGGATGTCGGCGCGCCAGACCGTACCCGCGATCCGGGCGCTGCGCGAGCACGCCGAGGCGTTGCGCCAGGCCGAGCTCGAACGTGCCGTACGCCTGCTCGCCAAGGGTGATGACCCGCAGAAGGTGCTCGAGGCGCTGTCCCATGGTCTCACCAACAAGCTGATGCACGGGCCGACCCGCTATCTGAACCAAGCGGAAGGCGAGCACAAGGCCGAAGCCGGCCAGTTCGTGCAGCAGCTCTTCAATCTCCCCCACCAGGGTTAGCATACTGCGTCCGTGTCTGCGCCCGGTTGCGGCGTGGAGGCGGGGCCATCCATCCATGAAACAGAGCATCCGGGACAAACTCGAACATCTTGCTGCGCGCCTGCAGGAACTGGACCGCACACTGGCCGCCGAAGATGCCGCGCGCGATGTGAATGCGTTCCGCGACCTGTCGCGGGAGCGGGCCGAGATCGAGCCGGTGGTGGCTTTGTATGCCCGTTACGTTCAGTCCGAAATGGATTGCACGACCGCCCGCGAACTGCTCGCCGATCCGGAAATGCGCGAGCTGGGGGAGATGGAGCTCGCCGCCGGCGAGGAACGTATCGCGGAACTCGACGGTGAATTGCAGCGCGCATTGCTGCCGCGTGATCCCAACGATGGGCGCAACCTTTTCCTCGAGATCCGTGCCGGCACCGGCGGTGATGAGGCCGCGCTGTTCGCGGGCGATCTGTTGCGCATGTACTCGCGCTATGCCGAGCGCCAGCGCTGGAAGGTCGAGATCGTATCGGCGAGCGAATCCGACCTCGGGGGCTACAAGGAAGTGATCGCCCGTGTCGCCGGCTCTGGCGCGTTCTCGAAGCTGAAGTTCGAGTCGGGCGGACATCGCGTGCAGCGTGTGCCGGTGACGGAAACCCAGGGGCGCATCCACACCTCGGCGTGCACGGTCGCCGTGCTGCCGGAAGCCGACGAGGTGGCGGAAGTCGACATCAATCCCGCGGACCTGCGCATCGATACCTTCCGCGCATCGGGGGCGGGCGGCCAGCATATCAACAAGACCGATTCCGCCGTGCGCATCACGCACATCCCGACGGGAATCGTGGTCGAATGCCAGGACGATCGCTCGCAGCACCGCAACAAGGCACAGGCCATGTCGGTATTGGCGGCACGCCTCCATGACGCCAAGGTCCGCGCGCTGCAGAGCGCCGAGGCGGCACAGCGCAAGAGCCTGATCGGCAGCGGAGATCGCTCGGAGCGCATCCGCACCTATAACTTCCCGCAAGGGCGGGTGACGGACCACCGCATCAACCTCACGCTGTACAAGCTGGAGGCGGTCATGCAGGGGGAGCTCGATGAACTGGTCGCAGCCCTGACGCTCGAGCACCAGGCCGAACTGCTGGCGGCGCTGGCCGACGACTGATGATGCCGGGCATGGCGGGGGCGGATCCCGACAGCGTCGACATCGCGGGTGCATTGGCCTGGGCGAGGGCGCGCATAGATCTGATGGATGCACGGGTGCTGCTGCGCCATGTGCTGCAATGCCCGGCGGCGCGGCTCGTCGCCTGGCCCGAACAGCGGCTCGCAGGCGACGATTGGGGGGCCTATCGTGCGCTGGTCGAGCGCCGTCTGGCCGGCGAACCGGTTGCCTATCTCACTGGCGAGCGCGAGTTCTTCGGCCGCGAATTCATCGTCACGCCCGCGGTGCTGATTCCCCGTCCGGATACCGAGCTGTTGGTCGAGCTGGCGCTCGCGCATTTTTCCGGGTGCAAGGCTGTCCGTGTGCTCGACATGGGGACGGGCAGTGGAGCGCTGGCGATCACGCTGGCGCTGGAACTCGACGAAGCCGATGTGAGCGCGCTCGACTGCTCGCGCGAGGCCTTGTGGGTGGCGATGGCCAATGCCGCCCGTCTCGGCGCCAGCGTATCCTTCGTGCAGAGCGATTGGTTCACGGCGCTGGGCGAAGAACGCTTCGACCTCATCGTCGCCAATCCGCCATACATCGCAGCGGCCGATCCGCACCTCGACCAGGGCGATGTGCGTTTCGAACCGCCGGGCGCGCTGGCCTCAGGGCCGGCCGGGCTCGACGATCTGCAGGAAATCGTCATGCAGGCGCCCGCCAGGCTGGAGAACCACGGTTACCTGTTTCTCGAGCATGGCTATGATCAGGCCGCCGCCGTGCGCGGCCTGCTGGCCGACGCCGGCTTTGCGGCAATTGCGTCGTGGAAGGACATCGCCGGTATCGAGCGTGTCTCGGGCGGCCGCTGGCTGGGGCGCGCCTGAGCCGGCAGGTGGCATCCGCCGTGGGCGGGCATGAGGGTCATATTGACGCTGGGCACGGCCCTGCCTAGAATTACCCGACTATTCAACTCAACTTTTAACGACCCCAATCATGAGCATCCAAGACGTCATTCGCGACCAGGTCACCTCCAACGACGTGGTTCTCTACATGAAAGGTTCGCCCCAGTTCCCGCAATGCGGCTTTTCCTCGGCTGCCGTGCAGATCCTGAAGGCCTGTGGCGTGAAGGAAGTGCTGGCGGTCAACGTGCTGGCCGACGACGAAATCCGCCAGGGCATCAAGGCCTTCTCCAACTGGCCGACCATCCCGCAGCTCTACATCAAGGGCGAGTTCGTCGGTGGCAGCGACATCATGCGCGAGATGTATCAGAACGGCGAGCTGCAGCAGATGCTGAACGATGCGGGTATCGGCGGGGCGGACTGAAAGCTGCCAAAGGCCGTAGTTACCCTGACATTCGTCGGGAAGTGCATTCATCGAAGCCAGCTTGTAGGCTGGCTTCATGCATTTTGCGAGGGCGCCCCAGCGAAACGGCTGCGTATGCGCAAGCCCGCTTTCCGCGCCAGGTGAGGCAGCAGCATGCGCAAGGGCATGCGCTGCAGGTGATAGCGGGTCAACATGGCCAGCCGCGCCAGACGCACGCTGGCCGATGGCGGAAAGTCCGGATCCGGCGGCAGCATGGCCAGCGGGACCAGGCGTTCCATCGCAGCGCGGCACAAGGCCGGCGGCGCTTCGAGTCTTGCCAGCATCTCCTGTGCGTGCGGCGTTTCCATCCAGGCATGGGCGAAGCGCAGGCCATACCATAGCGGGCGCTGCAGGCCGAGGCGTGCAGCGCGTCCGATCAGGCGTTCGGCAAATTCGTTCTGGCCGGCCGCGCTTCTGAGCAGGCCGTCGATATCGGCCACCTCGCGCACTCTGAGCGACAGGTCTCCGTCCTGGAAACAATGCAGGCAGGCGTGCAGCACCTGATCCTCGAGCGACAGGGCGCGGAAAGGAGTGCCGGGCAGTGCTTCGCTCGCATCGAACAATGGCGCGGGGTCGAAGCGAAGGCCTGCGGTTACCGGTGTGATCGCGTGGTGCAGATCCACTTCCAGGAAGTGCCCGGGTAAGCGCATCGGCGGTGTTTCGTGGCTCCAGTCCCGGTAATAGCGTTCGTCGTAAGGGTCGAGCTCGGCCGGCTTCCAGCCTGCGGACCGCAGGCGTTGTTCCATGCTGCGGAGGTGTTCTCGAGGCACCAGCAGATCGACGTCGGAGACGAAGCGGCCGCGAGCGAAGGCTTGGTTCTGGCGAGCGTAGGCGGCGCCCTTGAGGAGCAGGACAGGGAAGCGTCCGTCGCACAAGCTCGCCAGGCTCGAAAGCTCGCCTTGCAGCATCTGCCCGTTGAAGGCGCACATTCGCTCGGCTGACAGCAGGTGGCGGCGAATGGGGGCGGGCAGCGTGGGATTGTCCTTGTTTGCTGCGGCCAGCCGGCCATGCAGGCCGCTCATGCGGGCAAGACGGAGGATGTACTCCCAGTCCGATTCCGCGAGTTGCAGCGGGCCTGCGACGCCTTGCAGCAGGAGCCCGGTTGCGGAACTGAGCGATATGCTCATGGCGCGCGTTCCAGCAGGGTTTCGATGGTTTCGATGGCGCTGTCTAGGTCGTCGTAAACCAGCTCCCAGGCGTGCGACTCGCGTGCGAGCCGGATTACGGCCTGAAAGCCGACGGGGCCCAGCGCCCGGTAGTTGAAGCTGTTCAAGCCAAGCCGCATGGCAGCCTCGGCTTCGGGGACCGGTGTGCATGACAGCGGCGAGCCGGCTTGGTAGCGCGGAAAGACGACGAGACGCGGGCGGGCGGGACGGTGCCGGCCTTCGTGGCTGTCGCGGTCGGGCACGAAATGGGCGACGTCGCCCTTGCGCGTTCCCGGAAACACCGGGCCGAGGACGGCACGAGGATGCGCGCCGATCACTTCGATCGAGCGGTTCTTCAATGCTGCAGGCTTGAGCAGTGGCAGCACCATGCCGGAATCAGGCTCGATCACGCCGAATTCGTCCGACAGGAAACGCCAGCCGGCCAGATGCAGTGCGCAGGTGAGTGTGCTCTTGCCGGAGCCGGGCGCGGCCGGCAGGATCAGCGCCCGATCGTTGCGGGCGGCGACGCCGGCATGGAGCAGCAGGTAGGCATTGAGACGCTGGGCGAGCAGCCAGTTGCCGCCCCACTCGAACAGCGGCAGTGCGCTGTGGCGCGGGTAGGGTTCGAAGGGGCGAGAGGCTTCGGACCAGAGTGATACCTGGCGCTTCCATGGCTGTAGCAAGGGGGCATCGGGCAGCAGGGTGACGCGCACGTCGGCGAAGTCAGCCGGATCTTCGCGGCCTTGGTGCGGATAGACGGTGTCGAGATCGGCGTGGAAGCGGGCGATCGGCGAGTGCACTGCAATGCGCGCGGCGCCGACGTCGAGCACACGGTATGCCGGCGTCCTCACTCTTTCACCGGGGGGAGTCACCCAGGAGGAGCGTGTGGGTCAGTTTTTCCAGACCCGGCGGCCAGCCTCCTGCAGCATCCACGTCGCGTTGGAAGTCTTCGAAACGCCCGGCTTCGATGGCTTCGGCCGCTTCACGAAGAACCTGTACTGCGCCTTCGCTGAGTTGGTGGGTTTCCCACCACAGCGGGTCCAGAAAAAGAAACTGCCCGTCGAGGGACGGGCAGTATTCTTGCAGCCAGGCAAGCGCCCCATGGACTGCCTGAACCGGCGATTGCTCAGCCACCAAATTTGTAATCGCCCATGACGCCTGGGTTGATCGAATTCAGGCAGGATGCGGATGCTGGTGCGTAATCACCGGCCCCTGCATTCTTTGCAGGATAAGTTCCGGCTTCGCCACCTTCCTTATCGAAATAGACCAGCACCCAGCCTTTCTTTGGATAATTTGGGGTAGGCACGACGGTGACGCCAGTAAGCTGCCGGTGATCCAGAGTGCTATCGGTCGAATAGACCACGCCGTCGGCCACAAAACCCTCGATACCTCCGGAGTACATGTTGACTGTTACTTCCTTCCAGGCCCAGTTGCCAGGTGTTGAGGCAGGAGGAAGGTCACCGAGGAAGAACTGATTGGTATTCGCGGGATGGCCCCCGTCCCGAATGACCTTGGCAACGCAATTGAGCGAGCTTGCGGCGACCGGTGCGCCATACCCAAGGGTGACGACGGTGGACGCGCCCAATGCACCCTTGAGCAAACGTCGCCGCTGCTCCGTGGAGTTGTCCTGGGGTGCGTGTGTCATGTTCAACCTCTTTGAATTTCTGGCAATGTTCGAGCAATTATAGCCGCTCGAGTTCCACGACAAGAGCAACTGTCTGCCTTGGGTGTAGCAAACTTCACGCCTGAATGCTCGAGCAAGCATCAGGTCATTGAAATAAATGATTTTTTTATGAGATGGACTGTGGCTTTGGATTTTTGGTGTAAGAATTCCCGACAATCGGGTCGCCTTCCGTAGCCCAGGCGGGCCGCTGTCAGTGATTCCACATCGATAGCGCCGCATTGAGCCGCGTGGCGAGGCGCAGCGCCTCACCCAGGTAGCCCCGCCCGAACAGGTTCAGATGGTTCAGCATGTGGTATAGGCCGTACAGCAGTTTGCGCGCCTCATAGCCTTCGTCGAGTGCCCAGCCGGCACGGTAGCGTGCATAGAAGCTGCCCGGAAAACCGCCGAACAGTTCGCTCATGGCGATGTCGGATTCGCGATCGCCGTAATGCGTGGCGGGGTCGAAGATTGCGGGTGTGCCGTCGGCGAGCACGGCTGCGTTGCCGTGCCAGAGGTCGCCGTGCAGCAGGCTTTCGCGTGGGCGATAGTCGAGGAACAACGCCGGTACGCGGTCAAACAGGCGTTCGCCCTGCTTCTGCAGTTCGCCGCTGAAGCCCTTGCTGCGGGCGAGGGCGAATTGCGGGCGAAGGCGGTGTTCGGTGAAGAACAGCGCCCAGTTGTCGGCCCAGGCGTTGTGCTGCGGCGTGCCACCGATGAAGTTGTCGCACCGCCAGCCGAAGCGTGGGCCGGTGGTCTGATGCAGCGCGACCAGCGCGTCGGCGAAGCGGATGCCGTGTTCGGCGGACTGCAATGGATGCAGTTCCAGGTGCTCGAGCACGAGAAAGGCCTCGCCGCTGTCTTCGCCGCTGCCGCAGGCGATCGGCGCCGGCGTGCGAAAGCAGCCCGTGCTCGCCAGTGCGAGCAGGCCGTCGATTTCAGCTTCGAACATCGGCAGCCGATCGATGGCGCCGAGCTTGACGAAGTACTTTGCGCTGCCGTCCGCGACGGTCAGGCTTGGGCCGTTGCCGGATGAATGGGCGCTGCGGATACGGAAGCGGTTGCCGGCGAGCTGGCGGATTGCGGATTCGATCGCAGGCAGGGCGGGGTGGTTCATAGGTTGGCGATGCGGGCGCTGGCCAGCGACAGGCGGGTTGCCAGCACTTCGAGAAAGGCCTTGTAGAAATGCATGCGGCAGGTGTCGCTGGCACGGCGCAGGGCGTGGGCGCGAAGGGTGACGAGACGGGTTTCGGTGCTTGCCTCGACCGAGGCCGAACGTATGCCTGCCGCTGCGGAGAACACCGCGATCTCGCCGAAGCACTCGCCCGCCGTCAGTACGTTGAGCAGCCGGCCGCGTTTCTTGACCCGGGCTTCGCCGTCGATGATGAAGCAGATCGAGTCGCCGCCTTCGTCTTCCTTCATGATGACCGTGCCGGTCTGTACGCGGCTGAACTGCGATACGCGAATCACTTCCCACAGCTCGGCGTCGGAGAACTCGCGGAAGAAGTGCATCGCCCGCAGGGACTCGAACCTTTCCGCCTCCGGTACCGAGCCGCGCGTGATCTCGACGCTGCGGTTGCGGAAAGCGAGCGCGAGATCGTGCGAGAACTCCGCCCAGTTCTGGTAGCGGTGTTCGACGTCGCGCTCGGTGGCGCGGCGCACGATGGCGTCGAGCGCTTCGGGCACGTCCGGGCGCAGTTCGGACGGGCGCGGCATCGTGTCGTGCGCGATGCGGTACAGCAGGCTGTAGTTGTTGCCGCTTTCGAAGGGCAGATGGCCGGTGAGCAGTTCGAACATCACGACGCCCAGCGAATAGATGTCGGTGCGATGGTCGAGCGGCACTTCGCGCACCTGCTGCGGCGACATGTAGGCCGGCGAGCCGACGCCCGATATCTGTGTGGTCTCGCGCGCCGTGACCAGGGCGGCGCCGAAGTCGGAGATGCGGATGTCGCTGCCTTCGGGCGCCATCAGCAGGATGTTGGCCGGTTTGATGTCGCGGTGGGTGATGCCCTGGTGGAACGCGTAGTCGAGCGCGCGCGTGGCCTTGAACACGATTTCGATGATGCGCTCGAAGGCGGCGAGCGCGCCGGGGCGGGTCAGCCGTTCCAGCGTGCCGCCGGGCACGTAGTCCATGACGACGTAGGCGTCGTCCTCGGTGACGGCGGCGTCGTGGATCTGGACGATGTGGGGGTGGTGCAGCCGGCCCGAGAAGGCCGACTCGTTGAGGAAGAGCTGGCGGTAGAGCCGCCCGCGCTCGCGGTCGCTGAGCACTTCGCGGCGTAACCGCTTGATCGCGACCTCGCGCAGGTTGAAGGGGTCCCAGGCCAGGAAGACGACGCTGGTGGCCCCTTCGCCGAGCTGGCGGCGAATCTCGTACTTGCCAATCCGCTCCACCGGCACGGCGCCCGCTCAGGCCCGCAGCTTGCGCGCGCGCGCCACCGCCGCCCGCACCTGGTCCGGCGCCGTGCCGCCGACGTGCTTGCGCGATGCGAGCGAGCCTTCGACGGTCAGCACGCCGAACACGTCCTCGCCCAGGCGTTCGGCGGCGCCCGGCACATGCGCCATCGCGATGCGCAGCTCGTCGAGCGAGAACTGCGGCAGGTCGCAGCCCTTGACGTCGGCCGCGCGCACGGCGAGCGCCACGGCTTCGTGTGCGTCGCGGAAGGGCAGGCCCTTCTTCACCAGGTAGTCGGCCAGGTCCGTCGCGGTGGCATAGCCCTGGGTCAGCGCGCCGCGCATCGCGTCGGCCTTGACCCTGATGCCGGTGATCATGTCGGCGTAGATGCGCAGCGTGTCGACGACCGTGTCCGCGGTATCGAACAGCGGCTCCTTGTCTTCCTGGTTGTCCTTGTTGTAGGCCAGCGGCTGGCCTTTCATCAGCGTCAGCAGCGCGACCAGGCTGCCGTTGACGCGGCCGGTCTTGCCGCGCACCAGTTCAGGCACGTCGGGGTTCTTCTTCTGCGGCATGATCGAGCTGCCGGTGCAGAAGCGGTCGGCCAGGTCGATGAAGCCCACGCGCGGGCTCATCCACAGGATCAGTTCTTCGGACAGGCGCGACAGATGGGTCATCAGCAGCGCGGCCGCGGCGCAGAACTCGATCGCGAAGTCGCGGTCGCTGACCGCGTCGAGCGAGTTGTGGCAGACCTCGTCGAAGCCGAGTTCGGCGGCCACGAACTCGCGGTCGATCGGGTAGCTGGTGCCGGCCAGCGCGGCGGCCCCGAGCGGCAGGCGGTTGACACGCTTGCGGCAGTCGGCGAAGCGCTCGGCATCGCGGCGGCTCATCTCGTGATAAGCCATCAGGTGGTGGCCGAAGGTGACCGGCTGGGCGACCTGCAGGTGGGTGAAGCCGGGCATCGGCGTGCCGGCATGGGCTTCGGCGATGTCGAGCAGGTTGGCCTGGAATTCGTCGATCAGCACCAGGATCTGGTCGATGGCGTCGCGCAGCCACAGGCGGATGTCGGTCGCGACCTGGTCGTTGCGGCTGCGGCCGGTGTGCAGGCGCTTGCCGGCATCGCCGACGAGGGCGGTGAGGCGCCTCTCTATGTTGAGATGGACGTCTTCGTCGTCCAGGTTCCAGGCGAACTCGCCGCGCTCGATCTCGCCCAGGATCTGCGCCATGCCGCGTTCGATGTCGGCGAGGTCGGCGGCGGCGATGATGCCTTGTCTTGCCAGCATCTTCGCGTGTGCGAGCGAGCCGCGGATATCCTGCCCGGCCATGCGCTGGTCGAAGGATACCGAGGCGGTGTAACGCTTGACGAGATCGGAAACGGGTTCAGTGAAACGGCCGGACCAGGCCTTGGCGGGTTCGTTGCCGCCGGCTGCCGGCGTCGTGGTGTCTGTCATAATGCGTGTCGGGAAGGTGTCGGCCTGCACGGTGCGGCAGGCCTTGCATGAGGGAGATTCGGCCGCGGCCGCGGCACGGAAGAACGATGGAAATTATAAAGCAAAAGCCCGCGCCGCTCGGCGCCCCGGCGTTGCCGGACTTCCGCAATCTGGGTGTCATCCTGCGTCTGCTCCTGGCCGTCAATCTGCTCGCGTTGGCTACGCTGCTGGTGCGCGTGGATGAGGGCGAGCGCCTGTTCGGCGAGGCCGTGTTGATGGCCGGCCGCGTCGAACTGCCCTTGTTGCTGGTCGTGCTGCTGCTCTATCTCGCCTCACCCCGGCTGCGGGCCCTGCCGCCCCGGTCCGCGCTGGGCGGGCTGCTGGCGCTGGTGGTGCTTGCGGTGGCGCTCAGCTATCCCCTGGTCGAGGGCGGCAGCCTGTTCCGCCGCCTTGCCTGGGCGCTGGGGGCGGCATTGATCTGCCTGTCGTATTTCGACTATCGCAGCCGGCGCTATTCGCCGGCATTGGCCGAGGCGCGCCTGCAGGCGCTGACCGCCCGCATCCGCCCGCATTTTCTGTTCAACAGCCTCAACGGCGTGCTGGGCGTCATCCGTTCCGATCCGCGGCGGGCCGAGCGCGCGCTGGAAGAACTGGCCGATCTGTTCCGGGTCCTGATGCGCGAGAACCGCGAACTTGTCCCGCTGGGCGACGAAGTGGCGCTGTGCGAGCGTTACGTCGATCTCGAGCGCCTGCGCCTCGACGAGCGCCTGGCGGTGCGCTGGGAATTGCCGGCGCAGGGGTCGGCCGAACGCGCGGCGCTGCTGCGCGCGCGCGTGCCCGCGCTGCTGCTGCAGCCGCTGCTGGAAAACGCTGTCTATCACGGCATCGAGCCTTCGAGCGAAACAGGCGAGGTATGCATCCGCATCGAGCGGCATGGCGGCGAGTTGCGGCTCGAGGTCGACAACCCGGTCCACGACGTCGGCCGCCACCACGAGGGCAACCGGATGGCGCTGGACAACATCCGTGAGCGCCTGATGCTGTTCTTCGATCTCGAGGCGGGGCTGGATTGCGAATGCGCCGGCGGCCGCTATCGCGTCCGCATCCGCCTGCCTTACCGGAGTCCGTCCCCATGAATTCACCTGCCGACAAGCCGGCCGCCCTGCGTGTGCTGATCGCCGATGACGAAGCGCCTGCCCGCGGCCGTCTGCGCGACCTGCTCGGCGACATTGCGCCGGCCTGCGCCAACGTCGTGGTCGGCATGGCCGCCAATGGCATCGAGGCGCTGCGCCTGCTCGACGCCGAAACGGCCGACGTGGTGCTGGCCGACATCCGCATGCCATCCATGGATGGCGTCGAGCTCGCGCGCCATCTGGCCCGCCGGTCGCCGCCCTTGCCGGTGATCTTCGTCACCGCCTACGACCAGTACGCGGTCGAGGCCTTCGAGCTCGCAGCGGTCGACTACCTGCTCAAGCCCGTGCGGGCCGAACGGCTGGCGACCGCGCTGGGCAAGCTGCGCACCCGCCAGTTGTCGTCCGACCTGCGGCTGGCCGCGCTGGCGCCGAACGAGCGGCGCCACTTCAGTGTCAGCGAGCGTGGGCGCATCCTGCTGCTGCCCGTCGCCGATGTGATCTATCTGAAGGCCGAACTGAAGTACGTCACCGCGCGCACGGCGGAGCGCGACTATCTGCTCGATGAATCCCTGGTGCAGCTCGAACAGGAGTTTCCGCAGCGCCTGCTGCGCGTGCATCGCAACTGCCTGGTCGCACGCGAGGCGGTGCAAGGCGTCGAGCGCGTCGGCGAGCCCGACGGCGAGGGCCGTTGGGAAGTGCTGCTGAAGGGCCTGGCGGGGCCCGGCGAGCGCCTGCCGGTCAGCCGCCGGCAGTGGCCGGCTGTGCGGCAGGCGCTCGGGTTGTGATCAGCCGCTGTTGCGTAGCCCCGCGGCGATGCCGTTGATGGAGATGTGGATGCCGTTGCGGATGCGCGGGTCCTCGCCGTGCTCGCGGTGGCGGCGCAGCAGTTCGACCTGTACGTGGTTGAGCGGGTCGAGATAGGGAAAGCGGTTGCGGATCGAGCGCTTGAGCAGCGGGTTGCCGTCGAGCAGTTCGCGCTGGCCGGTGATCTGCAGCAGCGCGTGCACCGTGGCCTGGTGTTCGGCGCGGATGCGGCCGAATATCTCCTCGCGCAGGGCGACGTCCTTGACCAGATCCGCGTAGCGGCTGGCGATCGCAAGGTCGCTCTTGGCCAGCACCATGTCCATGTTCGACAGCAGCGTGGCAAAGAACGACCACTCGCGGAACATGCGCTGCAGCAGTGCCAGCCCGTCCCCCGGGTGTTGCGCCAGGAAGGCCTGTACCGCGCTGCCGAAGCCGTACCAGCCCGGCAGCATCACCCGGCATTGCGCCCAGCTGAACACCCATGGGATGGCGCGCAGGTCCTCGATGGCGGTGCTTTTCTTGCGCGAAGCGGGGCGCGAGCCGATGTTGAGCGCCGCGATCTCGCTGATCACGGTGGATTCCCAGAAGTAGCGCTCGAAGCCCTCGGTGTCGTACACCAGGCTGCGGTAGGCGGAGAAGGCTGCGTCCGACAGCGCCTGCATCGTGTCGAGGAAGGCCATCGGCGTGGGGCTGGCGTCGGCCGGGCGCAGGCTCGTCTCGAGCGTGGCGGCCACCAGCACTTCGAGGTTGCGGCGGCCCACTTCCGGGTTGCCATACTTGGCGCCGATGACTTCGCCTTGTTCGGTGAGGCGGATCTGGCCCTGCACCGCGCCTTCGGGCTGGGCGAGGATGGCCTGGTAGCTCGGGCCGCCGCCGCGTCCGACCGAGCCGCCGCGGCCGTGGAAGAGGCACAGGCGCACGCCGTGGCGGGCAAAGATGGCGACAAGTTCGCCTTCGGCCTTGTACAGCGCCCAGCCGGAAGTCAGGAAGCCGCCGTCCTTGTTGCTGTCCGAGTAGCCCAGCATCACTTCCTGCGTCTGTCCGCGCGCGGCGAGCAGTTCGCGGTAGATCGGCAGCGAGAACAGGCGGTCCATGACGCCGGCCGCATTCTCCAGGTCGCCGATGGTCTCGAACAGCGGCACGATGTTGACGTCGAGCGCTTTCTCCAGCGGGCGCAGCAGGCCGGCTTCCTTCAGCAGCACCGCCAGTTCCAGCAGGTCGGAGACGTCGTCGGTCTTGGAGATGATGCAGTTGCGGATCGCCGCCGTGCCGTAGCGCAGGTGGGCGCGGCGCGCACTGCGGAAGATCGCCAGCTCGCCCTCGGTTTCGGCGGAGTAGGCCAGGTGGGGTGAGGCCAGCGGGCGCGCGGTGGCGAGTTCCTCGAGCAGCAGCGCGCAACGGCCGGCTTCGTCGCGGGCGCGGTAGTCCGTGCCCGGGCAGGCGGTCTCCAGCAGTTCGGCAACGACGCGTTCATGCACGTCGGAATTCTGGCGCAGGTCGATCGGCGCGAGATGGAAGCCGAATACCCTCACCGCGCGGCGCAACTGGCGCAGGCGGCCGCGGGTGAGCGCCGCCGAGCCGTTGGCGAGCAGCGAACGGTGCAGGGTGTCGAGGTCGTCCGCCAGTTCGCCCGCTCCGGCATAAGGTTCGGCGTCGGCCACGGCGTGGCGTGCGGGGTCGTGGTCCAGCAATCTGCGGTAGGTGGCGGCGAGCCGGGCGTAGATGCCCGACACGGCGAGCCGGTAAGGTTCGTCGCTGCGGTGGGGAGACTTGTCGGGGGAGCGTTCGGCCAGTGCCAGCAGCGCGTCCGAGGCGCCTGCGAAACCCTGGCTCATCGACAACTGCGAACCCAGCGCGTGCAACTCGGCCAGGTAGTGGTCGAGCGCGACCGCGGCCTGCATCGACAAGGCCTTGTCCAGTACTTCGGCGGTGACGAAGGGGTTGCCGTCGCGGTCGCCGCCGATCCAGCTGCCGACCTGCAGGAAGGCGGCGAGCTCGGTACCGTCGAGGCCGGGATCCGTGGCGGTGAGTCGGTCTTCGAGGCTGGCGTAGAGGCGTGGCAGTTCGTGCAGGAAGGTGGTGCCGAAATAGGACAGGCCATTGTTGACCTCGTCGATCACGGACAGCTTGGCGGTGCGCAGCATGCGCGTCTGCCACAGCGTGAGCACCGCGCGGCGCAGGGCTTCGAGCGCGGCTTCGGCCTCGTCGGGGGTGAGCTGCATGCGGTCGCGTTCGTCGAGCAGGCGGGCGATCACGGTTTCGCAGTTCAGGATGCTCTTGCGCTGTACCTCGGTGGGGTGGGCGGTGAGCACGGGCGATACCAGCGCGGTGTCGAGGAAGGCCGCCAGCCCGGCGGCGTCGGTGGCGCCGCTGGCGAGCACCGTATCGACCGCGTGGGCGAGGCTGCCTTCACGCGGCGCAGAGCCGGCGATCAGGTGGGCGCGCGAGCGGCGGATGTGGTGCTGGTCCTCGGCGATGTTCGCCAGATGCGAGAAATAGCTGAAGGCGCGCACGACCTGGATGGTCTGCTCGCGCGACAGGGCGTCGAGGATGTCCTCGAGTTCGCGGCGGGCGCCGTCGTCGTCGTCCCGATGGAAGCGTACCGAATTCTGGCGGATGCGTTCGATCAGGCCGAATGCCGCGGCGCCTTGCTGGTCGCGCACGGTATCGCCGAGCAGGCGGCCGAGCAGGCGGATGTCTTCGCGCAGCGGCGCGTCTTTGTCCTGGGTCATTTCAATGCTGTCTGGGGTGGGAGTGGGAGACTGGCCGGGCAGGCCGGCCGCGCTTGATCGCCGGGGCTCGCCCTCGGCGCGGCCTACTGTGTGCCGCCGTGGGCGGGGCCGCTGGCGCTGCCCATGGCACGATCGGCACGCATGCTAGAATCGCGCCCATGCTGCGCACCATTGGTGCGAACCCTGATGCTGCGGTGCGGCAGAAATCGAGTCTCCCCGGCATCATCGAATCCTGTTCTTGAGTGACCCCAACCGTGAGCCAAGCGAACCCCGAGCGCATCGTCATCGCCACCCGTGAAAGCCGCCTCGCCCTGTGGCAGGCCGAGCATATCAAGGCTCGCCTCGAAGGATTGTATCCCGGCTGCCGCGTCGATCTGCTGGGCATGACCACCCGCGGCGACCAGATCCTCGACCGGCCGCTGGCCAAGGTGGGCGGCAAGGGCCTGTTCGTCAAGGAACTCGAGACCGCCCTGCTCGATGGCCGTGCCGACATCGCTGTGCATTCGATGAAGGACGTGCCGATGGTGATGGGCGAGGAGTTCGTGCTGTCCTGCATCACCGAACGCGAAGTTCCGCTGGATGCCTTCGTCTCCAACCGCTATGAAAGCCTCGCCGACATGCCGCCGGGCGCGATCGTCGGCACCTCGTCGCTGCGCCGCGAGTCGCAGATCCATGCCCAGTATCCCTTTCTGGGTGTGACCAGCCTGCGCGGCAACCTCGATACGCGGCTGCGCAAGCTCGATGAAGGCCAGTACGACGCGATCATTCTCGCCGCGGCAGGGCTCACCCGCCTGGGCCTGGGCGAGCGCATCCGCTCGGTGATGCCGGCCGAGGTTTCGCTGCCTGCCGCAGGGCAGGGCGCGCTGGGCATCGAGTGCCTGTCTTCGCGTGCGGACGTCGTCGGCTGGCTGCAGCCGCTGGCCGATGCCGGCACCACCGCCTGCGTGCTGGCCGAGCGCGCGGTGGCGCGCGCGCTGGCCGGAAGCTGCGAGGTTCCGCTCGGCGCCTATGCACTGATGCGCGACGGCAAGGTCTGGCTGCGCGGTTTCGTGGCCCGCCCCGATGGCAGCGAAGTCGTGCGGGCCGAACGCGAAGGCCAGCCCGCCGAAGCCGAAGCGCTGGGGCGGGCGCTGGCCGAAGAACTGCGCGCGCAGGGTGCTGAGGCCATCCTCGCCGACATCGGCTGAGCGGCGGCGCCCGAATCCTGGCATGACGCGCGATCCACGGACCGTCGCCTGCAACGAGGCCCTGCCCCTCGCCGGCCGCAGCCTGGCCGTCACCCGGCCGCTGGAACAGGCCGACAGCTTGTGCCTGCGCATCGAGGCGGCGGGCGGGCGGGCGATCCGCTTCCCCGTGCTGGCGATCGGGCCGGCGCCCGACGCGGCGCAGCTCGAGGCGATCGTGCCGCGCCTGGATGAGTTCGACCTCGCCTTCTTCGTCAGCCCCAATGCCATCCAGCATGCGCTCGGCTTTGTGCTCGCGCGCCGGACGTGGCCAGCGGGCCTGCGCGTGGCGACGGTGGGCAAGGGCAGCGAACAGGTTCTGGTGCAGCGGGGTTTCGTCGATGCCGTCGTGCCGGATGATGGCTTCGACAGCGAATCGGTGCTGGCCCTGCCGGAATTCGCCGCCGAGGCGGTGCGCGGCCGCAAGGTCGTGATCTTTCGCGGAGACGGCGGACGCAACCTGATCCGCGACACCCTGCGCGAACGCGGTGCCTGGGTCGAGTATGTCACCTGCTACCAGCGTTTCTGTCCGCAGCCGGACCCCGCCCTCCTGCTGCAGCCGGCCGCGCAGGGCAAGCTCGACGGCCTGTTGCTGACCAGCAGCGAAGGGGTGCGCAATCTTGCGCTGATCCTGGGGGCAGAGGGTGTGCACGCCTTGCGCGAGGTTCCCGTGTTCGCTTCCCATGCGCGCATCGCCGCGCAGGCGCGCGATGCCGGTTTCATCGAGGTCACCGGGACCGCGGCCGGCGATGACGGCCTGTTGCAGGCATTGACGGGATACTTTGGTTAAACTCTGGTCATGAACGACGAACTTCCTGCACTGACCCAGCCGCCGGGCGCTGCCCAATCTTCCCGCAAGGACGAAGCCATGCCCGAACAATCAACCGAACGTGCGCAGCCTCCGGCGGCCGAGTCCGCCGCCGCGCGCCAGAGCGTCGCCTGGTGGGCGTTGCTGGTTGCGCTTGCCGCCTGTGGCGCGGCGGGTTGGTCCGCCTGGCAGGCGCGCGACACCCATGTGCAGGCGGCGCAACTGCGCGAAACCCTCGCCAGCCGCCTGGCTGAAGGCGAAAGCCTGGCCAGCGAGGCCCGGGGCATCGTGCGCCAGCAGCAGGAAACCATTGCTTCGCTGCAGGGCAAGCTGGGCGTGCTCGAATCCAAGGTCGAGGCCACCGAGGGCCAGGCCGCGGCGCTGGAGGCCTTGTACCAGGAGTTCTCCCGCTCACGCGAGGACCATGTCGTCTCCGAGGTCGAACAGGCCGTCGCCCTGGCCGCACAGCAATTGCAGCTCGCGGGCAACGTCGAAGCGGCACTGATCGCGCTGAACCAGGCCGATGCACGCCTTGCGGCGTACGATCGCGGCCAGTATGCGCCGCTGCGCCGTGCGCTGGCGCGTGATACCGAGGCGCTGAAGCTGCAGCCGGCGGTCGATGTGCCCGGTCTCGGCCTGCGCCTGGAGCGCCTCCTGGAGCGCGCCGACGTGATGCCGCTCGCCTTCGAAGGGCAGTTGCCTGCGCCGCAGCTTCCTCCCGACGCCGGGGACGCTGCCCCCGTGGCCGCAGACGACTGGCTGGCGAAAGGCCTGGGCTATGCGCGCGAACTCGCCGACGATGTCTGGCGCGAGGTGCGCGGCCTCGTGCGCATGGAGCGTCTCGACCAGGATGATCCGGTGCTGCTGGCGCCGGCGCAGAACACCTTCCTGCGCGAGAACCTGAAGATCCGGCTGCTCACCGCCCGCCTTGCGCTGCTTGCGCGCGACGGGCGTACCTACGCCGCCGATCTCGCCCAGGCGCGGGCCTGGGTCGAGCGCTTTTTCGACTTGCGCGACGAGCGCGTGCAGGGCGTGCTGCATGAACTGAAAGAGCTCGAGTCGGTGTCGATACGAACCGAGCTCCCCACGCTGACCGAGAGCTTCGCCGCGCTGCGCACGATGCAGGTTCGTGGCGAACGCCCGGCCGCGCAGCCCGAACCGGCGGCCATCCAGCCTGCCGCCGACCCCGAGCCGGACGCGGCAGACGCGTCCCCGGCACGCTGAGGGGACGGCAATGCGTACCCTCATCTGGCTGATCGGCATCTTCGCCATCGCAGTGGGCGTGGCGATGATCGCCGGCCTCAACGACGGCTACGTGCTGCTGGTGGCCCCGCCGTGGCGCCTGCAACTGTCCCTGAACCTGCTCGTCGTTATCGTCGTGCTCGGCTTTGCACTCGGTTACGCCATCATCCGCGTCATCAGCCGGACGCTGCAGTTGCCGACGAGAGTCGCGCAATGGCGTGAGCGTCGTCGGCGCGAGCGCGCCGGCCGTGCGCTGACGGACTCCGTCAATGCCTTGTTCGAGGGGCGCTTCTCGCAATCCCTCAAGTCCGCGTCGCGGGCCTACGAGACCGGCGAAGGTGCGGCCATGGCGGCATTGGTCGCCGCGCGCGCCGCGCATGCCATGCAGGATGAGCCGCGTTATCGCGAGTGGCTCGGCCATGCCGCGGAAAAGGGGGCGAACGGAGATGTCGCGCGCCTGATGACCGAGGCGGAGCTCGCCGTCGATGCCGGCCGCTTCGATGAGGCGGCGGCGCGGCTGGCGGCGCTGCGCGAAGGCGGGCACCGCCATATCGCCATGCTGCGGCTGGAGGCGCGCGTGGCCTCGGCCCTGGGGCGTTGGGAAGAACTGGTCGGCACCGTCCGCCAGTTGCGCAAGCACAAGGCGCTGCTGGACGAACAGGCTGCGCCGATGCTGCGTCGAGGCCATGTCGAGCGGATGCGCGAACTTGCGGGCGACGGCGACGCACTGGTGGCCTACTGGAAGAGCATTCCCGCGAACGAGCTGCAGGACCGCGGCCTGATCGAGCGCGTGCTGCCGCTGCTGGCCAAAGCCGGCCGTGGCGAGCTTGCGCGCAGGCAGGTCGAACGCCTGCTCGACGAACGCTGGGACTCCGACCTGGCGCGGCAGTATGCCCACTGCGCCGTGGACGAAGGCGAGGGTAGTGTGCGCGCCTGCCTGCAGAAGGCCGAAGGCTGGCTGCCGCAGCAGCCGCGCGACGCAGGTCTGCTGTTCTCGCTCGGCCAGTTGTGCGCGAGCGCCCAACTCTGGGGCAAGGCGAGGAGCTACCTGGAGTCGTCGGTCAAGTACGGGCCGACGGTGGAAGCCTATCTCGCCCTGGCGCATCTGCTCGAAAGCCTCGAGTCCGGTGCCGAGGCCCAGGCCTACTATCGCGCTGCCGCAGAAATCGTCGCCGGCAGCAGCCAGAAATCCACCGCGGCCTTGCTGCCGGCCTGAAATTTCCTTCGGGAAGGCTGTCCGGAGGCGCCGTTCGCGAGAGCGGTGCCTGAGGCGGAGCGCTTATCGTGCTGCCGCCGTACCGGGCAGCAGTTCCGCCACTCGTTCGGCCGGGCGGCACAGGCGCGTGCCACGGGGCGTGACGACGATGGGGCGGTTGATGAGGATCGGCGTGGCGGCCATCGCGGCGGCGAGTTGATCGTCGGTCAGACCGGGGTCGTCGAGCCCCTGTTCCAGATACTCGGCTTGTTTGGTGCGTAGCAGCGCGCGCAGTGGTTCGCCGGTGGCTCGGGCCAGCGCTTTCAGTTCTTCGGCCGAAGGCGGGGTTTTCAGGTATTCGATGATGTCCGGTTCCTCGCCGCTGGCGCGGATCATGGCCAGTACATTGCGCGAAGTGCCGCATTGGGGGTTGTGGAAGATCTTGATGTCGCTCATGTCACGGTTTCCGGGCGATGAGTGGATGCTTGCGCCGCGGGGTGCCGGTCAGGCCCAGTCGCGCGGCTTCAGGAATTCGTCGTAGAGCCGCGCCTCGGCCGAACCGGCTTCGGGATGCCAGTCGTAGCGCCATTTGACGATGGGCGGCATCGACATCAGGATGGATTCGGTGCGCCCGCCCGATTGCAGCCCGAATAGGGTGCCGCGGTCGAAGACGAGGTTGAATTCCACGTAGCGCCCCCTGCGATAGGCCTGGAAATCGCGCTCGCGTTCGCCGTAAGCTAGGTTTCTGCGGCGTTCGGCGATGGGCAGGTAGGCGTCGAGGAAGGCGTCGCCGACCGAACGGGTCAGGCCGAAGGCCGTATCGAAATCCGTCTTGCCGTCGGCGCCCAGGTCGTCGAAGAACAGGCCGCCCACGCCGCGCGGCTCGTTGCGGTGCTTGAGGAAAAAATAGCGGTCGCACCAGTCCTTCAGGCGGGCGTATTCCGCCTCGCCGCCGAAGGGCAACACGGCGGCCTTGCAGGCGGCGTGGAAGTGGCGGACATCCTCTTCGACCGGGTAGTAAGGGGTCAGGTCCATGCCGCCGCCGAACCACCATACCGGGGCCTTGCCCTCGGCCAGCGCGACGAAGCAGCGCACGTTCATGTGCACCGTCGGGCAGTGGGGATTGCGCGGGTGCAGTACCAGCGATACGCCCATCGCCTCGAAACGTCGGCCGGCGAGTTCGGGGCGGTGCGCCGTGGCGGACGCCGGCATGCCGTCGCCCATTACGTGGGAAAAATTGACGCCGCCGCGTTCGAAGAAGTCGCCTTCTTCGATGACGCGGCTCAGCCCTCCACCGCCACCGGGACGTTCCCAGCCATCAGCCTCGAAAGGTTTGCCGTCGAAGGCTTCGAGGCGACCGACGATGCGTTGCTGGAGATCGGTGAACCAAGGTTTGACGGTGGAAGGATTCATCGTGGCTCAGCTCTTGTCGTCGACCGGGGCGTCGGCGGCGTCGGCCTTGGTGGCGGCGATGGCCGCTTCGCAGGCTGCCGCGTCGGCGAACATCGGGCTGGTGCCGATGATCTGGCCGTTGCTTGCCTTCAGGTTGAAGTAGGGACGGCCGTCCGAGGCGGTTTTCGGTTCGTAGCGTTTTTCGTCGACGGCATTCTTGCGCACCGATTCGACGCCGTTCGTGCAGCTCGCCTTGGCGTTGTAGCCCTCGCTGCGCAGCAGCGTCTTGCCGTCGGCATTGAGCAGCTTGAAGTAGAACTCGCCTTTCTCGTTCTTGGTGATCTCGAATTTGACGGACATCAACGCCTCCATGCAATTGGATTGTGGGCGTGCCCGCCGGATGGCGCGCACGTCCGTAGGATAGCCGTGCCGCCTGCCCTTGTCAGTGCTTGGCGCACCGCATCGCAGGCTCAGTTCTTGCGCCCGAGCGCGCGGTAGCCGATGTCCCGGCGGTACTGGCGGCCATCGAAGACGATGCCGTCGGCGACCTCGTAGGCATGCTTCTGGGCGGTACGGACATTGTCGCCGAGGGCGGTGACGCAGAGGACGCGGCCGCCGGAGGTCACGACCCGGCCCTCGTGTTCGGCCGTGCCGGCATGGAACACATGGACGTCGCCGTTCTCTGCGCCGGGCAGCCCGGAGATGGCATCGCCCTTGCGCGGACTGTCGGGATAGCCGGCCGCGGCCAGCACCACGCCGAGCGCGAAGCGCCGGTCCCATTCGGCCTCGGTCTGGTCCAGCCGGCATGCGATCGCGGCTTCGACTAGGTCGGTGAGGTCGGTCTTGAGCCGCATCATGATCGGCTGTGTTTCCGGGTCGCCCATGCGGCAGTTGAATTCGACCACGCGCGGGCGGCCTTCGCCGTCGATCATCAGGCCGGCGTACAGGAAGCCGGTGTAGGGCAGGCCGTCGGCCGCCATGCCGGCAAGCGTCGGGTTGATGATCTCGCGCATCACGCGGGCATGGACGTCGGGCGTGACGACGGGCGCCGGAGAATAGGCGCCCATGCCGCCGGTGTTGGGGCCTTCGTCGCCGTCCCCCAGGCGCTTGTGGTCCTGGCTGGTCGCCAGCGCGAGGGCGTTCTTGCCGTCGGCCATGACGATGAAGCTGGCTTCCTCGCCCTGCATGAATTCCTCGATGACCACGCGCGCGCCGGCTTCGCCGTAGTCGACGCCCAGCTTGTTGTCGAGCAGCATCATGTCGATGGCGGCGTGTGCCTCGTCCGCCGTCATCGCCACGACCACGCCCTTGCCGGCGGCGAGGCCGTCGGCCTTGATGACGATCGGGGCGCCCTCGGCGTCGATGTACGCATGCGCCGCGGCGGCGTCGGAGAAGGTTTGATACCTGGCTGTCGGGATGCCGTGGCGCACGAGGAACTGCTTGGCGAAGTCCTTCGAGCTTTCGAGCTGGGCGGCCGCCCGGGTCGGGCCGAAAATCGGCAGCCCGGCCGCGCGGAACGCGTCGACCACGCCTGCGGCCAGCGGAGCTTCGGGTCCGACCACGGTAAACGCGACCTGCTCTTCACGCGCGAGCTCGACCAGATCGGACACCGCGGTGGCGCCGACACTGACGTTCTGCACCTTGGGCTCGCGCGCGGTACCGGGGTTGCCTGGCGCTGCCAGCACGCGGGTGACCTTGGGCGACTGGGCGAGCTTCCAGGCCAGCGCGTGTTCGCGGCCACCGGAACCGATGACGAGGACTTTCATGGACTGCTCCGAGTTTCTGCTGGGTTGGTGCGCCTACCGCGGTCAGTGGCGGAAGTGGCGGAAGCCGGTGAACACCATGGCGATGCCCTGCTCGTCGGCCGCGGCGATGACCTCGGCGTCGCGCATCGAGCCGCCCGGCTGGATCACCGCCGTGGCGCCGGCCTGGGCGAGCACGTCGAGGCCGTCGCGGAACGGGAAGAAGGCGTCCGACGCGACCACGCAGCCCGGGATCGACAGGCTGGCGTTCTCGGCCTTGATCTTGGCGATGCGGGCAGAGTCGACGCGGCTCATCTGGCCGGCGCCGACGCCGATGGTCATGCCGTCGCGGCAATAGACGATGGCGTTCGACTTCACGTACTTGGCCACGCGCCAGGCGAACAGCATGTCGCGCAGTTCGGTTTCGGTCGGGGAGCGCCTGGTGACGACCTTCAACTGCGTACCGAGGTCGGCGATCTGGATGCGCGCTTCGTCGGCGCTCTGCACCAGCAGGCCGCCGCCGACACGCTTGTAGTCGAAGGCGCCGGCAGGCTGGCCGAGCGGGCAGGTCAGCACGCGCACGTTCTGCTTGGCGCGCAGCAGCGCCAGCGCATCGGCGGAGTAGGACGGCGCGATCAACACTTCGAGGAACTGCGCGGACACGGCCTCGGCAGCGGCGCGGTCGACTTCGCCGTTGAAGGCGATGATGCCGCCGAAGGCCGAGGTCGGATCGGTGGAGAAGGCCTTGTTGTAGGCTTCCAGCGGGCTGGCGCCCAGCGCCACGCCACAGGGGTTGGCGTGCTTGACGATGACGCAGGCGGATGCCGCGGCAGCGTGCTCGAAGGCCTTCACGCATTCCCAGGCGGCGTCGGCGTCGGCGATGTTGTTGTACGACAGCTCCTTGCCCTGCAGCTGGGTGTAGCCGGCGATGCCGCCCTCGGCCGCGCCCGGCTGGCGGTAGAAGGCCGCGCTCTGGTGCGGGTTTTCGCCATAGCGCAGGTCCTGCACCTTGTCGAAGGCCAGTTGCAGGCGCTCGGGGTAGGTCTGCAGCGACACGTCGCCGGCTTCGTTGGTGACCAGCGCGGTGAGGTAGTTGGAGATCGCCGAGTCGTAGCGCGCGGTGTGGGTGAAGGCCTTCACCGCGAACGCGAAGCGGGTCTTGTGGCTGAGCCTGCCGCCGTTCGACTTGAGTTCGGCGATGATCGCGGCGTAGTCCTCGGGGTCGGTGACGATGCCGACGCCGCCTTCCTCGTTGCCATGGTTCTTGGCCGCGGCGCGGACCATGGTCGGGCCGCCGATGTCGATGTTCTCGATGGCGTCTTCCAGCGTGCAGTCGGGCTTGGCCACGGTCTGCTGGAAGGGATAGAGGTTGACCACCACGAGGTCGATGCGGCCGATGTCGTGCGCGGCGATCGTGTCCATGTGCTCGGCCAGGTCGCGGCGGGCGAGGATGCCGCCGTGCACCTTCGGATGCAGCGTCTTGACGCGGCCGTCGAGCATTTCCGGAAAGCCGGTGTGCTCGGATACGTCGGTCACGTCGAGGCCGGCCTCGCGCAGCAGGCTGGCGGTGCCGCCGGTCGACAGCAGCTTGATGCCGAGGCTGGCGAGTTCGCGCGCGAAATCGAGCACGCCGTGTTTGTCGGAAACGCTGATCAGGGCTTGGGTGACGTTCATCGTGGGATCGAAAGCGAGGATTGAAAACGGAAAAACGGGCTGGACTGCGATGCAGGCACTTGATCGCGCGGCGGCGCGATCGTCGTGTTCGTCACAGCAGTTCGTAGTCGGTCAGCTTGCGGCGCAGCGTGTTGCGGTTGATGCCCAGCATCTCGGCGGCAATGGTCTGGTTGCCTCTGGCCTGCTGCAGTACGAACTGCAGCATCGGGCGTTCGACGTTGCGGATCACCATGTCATGGATGGCGGCAGGCTTCTCGCCGTCGAGGTCGCGGAAATACTGGTCCAGCGTGCGGAGGACGGCCTCCGCGATCTCGTTGCTGCGGCCGCTCATGCTGCGAGTTCCTGCGGAAGTTCGGCCTCGTAGCTCAGGCGGGCGTCGGCGTCGGCGAGCTGGCCGAAGAACGCGTCGACCGCAGCGAGCTGCGCGGGGATGTCGGGAATCTGGTTCATCGTGCGGCGGAAGGCGGCGGAGCCGACCAGGCCCTTGGTGTACCAGGAGATGTGCTTGCGCGCGATCTTGACGCCGCGGTCCTCGCCGTAGAAACCGTAGAGGTCGGCCAGGTGTTCGCGGCAGACACGATGGATTTCGCTGACGAGCGGCGGCGGGAGCAGTTCTCCGGTTGCCAGATAGTGTTCGATCTCGCGGAATATCCACGGCCGCCCCTGCGCCGCGCGGCCGATCATCACGCCGTCGGCGCCGGTGTAGTCGAGCACGAACTTCGCCTTTTCGGGCGTGGCGATGTCGCCGTTGGCGATCACCGGGATCTTCACCAGCGTCTTGACCTGGGCGATGGTGTCGTACTCGGCTTCGCCCATGTACTGGTCGGCGCGCGTGCGGCCGTGGATGGCGATGGCGCGGATGCCGGACTCCTCGGCGATGCGGGCGACGACGGGGGCGTTTCTGTTCTGCCGATTCCAGCCGGTGCGGAACTTGAGGGTGACCGGCGTGTGCGGCACGGCCTTGACCACCGCTTCCAGGATGCGCGCGACGAGCGGTTCGTCCTGCATCAGCGCCGAACCCGCCATGACGTTGCACACCTTCTTGGCCGGGCAGCCCATGTTGATGTCGATGATCTGCGCGCCGCGGTCGGCGTTGTAGCGCGCGGCCTCGGCCATCATCGCCGGGTCGGCGCCGGCGATCTGCACCGAGATCGGATCGACCTCGCCGTCGTGGTTGGCGCGCCGCTGCGTCTTCTCGCTGCCGTACAGAAGCGAGTTGGAGGTGACCATCTCGGACACGGCGACGCCTGCGCCCAGCTTCTTGCACAACTGGCGGAAAGGACGGTCCGTCACGCCGGCCATCGGTGCCACGAAGAGGTTGTTGCGCAAGGTAAAGCCGGCGAACTGCATGGGCGTGGGAAGGGCGTCGTAAAAAATCGGAAAGACGCGCATTCTACCCCACACTGCGCTGGATGAGGGACGGCGGCGTGGCCGTTTCATCCCCGGGCATGCCGCCGTGGGGTGTGGTCAAGGCAAGGCAGGGGAGCAGGTTCAGTCAAATTGAAATGAGAATCGGTCGCACATAGAATCACGTTCTTTGCCACTTACCGCAGGGTGAACGGCGTGTCCGGTCTAGCTTCCAATCCTTTGCTCGCCTGCTACCAGGAACATTACGCAGGGCTCCTGCGCTTTCTCACCAAACGCACTCGGTGCCCGGATGCCGCGCAGGACCTGATGCAGGAAACCTGGTTGCAACTCGCCGAACAAGATGGCAGTGCCTTCATCCTCGGGCATGAGGACGGGCTGCGCGCCTATGTCTACACGGTCGCCGCCAACCTCGAAATCGATGAGCGCCGCCATGCCAGCCGCAGCCGCGAGCGTTTCGTCACCGTCGACGATCCGGCCAGCCTGGATGCCTTGGCCACCGTCCCCGACATCGGCCATACCCACCTGACGCGGGAGGCGCTCGAACACATCGGCGCCGCACTCGACCGGCTGCCCCGCCGCACGCGCGACATCTTTCTCGCCAGCCGTCTCGACGGTGCCGCCCGGGCCGACATCGCCGAACGATATGGTGTCTCGCTGAAGACCGTCGAACGGGAGATCACCACCGCCGCGACGCGCCTGGAAAACGCCCTCTACGCCCGCCGCGGCGAGACCCCGCCGGCCGCCACCGGCAGGGCCAGACGCAAGAATCTGTCCCGCCTGCTCGGTCTGGCCGGTGCGCTGCTCGCGTTGCCTGCCGCATGGCAGGGCTGGCGCCACCTCGTTCCCCACTGGCGCGGCGCATGGAGCACCGCCAGCGCCCGCTTCGACGGCCAGGCGTTGCCCGACGGCAGCAGCGTGCTGCTCGACAGCGCCACGGCCATCGAATTCGCCTACTACGCCACCCGCCGCGTCGCCACGCTGCGCCAGGGCGCCGCGTTCTTCCAGGTCGTGCGCGACGCCGGCCGCCCATTCACCGTGCATGCGCTGGATGTGCGCATCACCGTGCTCGGCACGCGCTTCGGGGTGGATGTGGAGGCGGGGCAGGTGCGCGTGGACGTCGAATCCGGCCGTGTGCGGGTGCAGGCGGGCGACGGCAGCGCGCGCGAACTCGGCGCGGGCGAAAGCCTGAGTGTGCGCGAACGCGGCGGCTTCACCGCCGATGTCTCCCACGGACAGCCCGGCCACGCGGCCCCCTGGCGTGAGGGCTGGCTGAACTTCGACGACGTTCCGCTGGAGCAAGCCGTGCAGCGTTTGTCCCGCTACACGCCGCATGCTATTCATGTGGAACCCGGCATTGCCGGGCTGCGGGTCTACGGCCGCGTCAGCATCGCCGACAGCAAGGCCTGGCTGCGGCAACTGCCCAGCATCCTGCCGGTCCGTCTGGTGCAGGAATCCGATGGCGGGCTGCGCATCGTCCGGCGAGCCTAAATTTCATTTTTCTGGGGGTACTTTTGCGGCTGGCGCGTTCTAGCGGTTGAAGCAGCGACAACCTTCCTTCAACCCATACAGGAACATCGCCACCATGGCCCCATGCACCACCCTGCTCGCCGCCGCCCTGTTCGCGCTCGGCAGCGCCCCCGCCATCGTCCACGCCGCCGCCTTCGACCAGCCTGCCCAGCCGTTGTCGCAGGCCCTCGATCAACTCACCCGCCAGGCGGGCCTGCAGGTACTGGCCGCGCCGGAGCTTCTGCGCGGCCAGCAGGCACAGGCCATTCATGGCGCAAGCAACCTTTCCGAAGCGCTGAGCCAGATGTTGCAGGGGACGGGCCTGCGTGGGCGTGTCGAAGGCAATACGCTGGTCATCGAAGCGGTCGGAACGGATGGGGTCACGGCCCTGGCGCCGGTGACGGTGACCGCTGCGATCGACCGCAGCGCGGCCACGGAACATACTGGTGGCTACACTACCAGTGCCATGAATACGGCAACCCGGCTCGGACTTTCCGTCCGCCAGACACCGCAGTCGGTCAGCGTGGTAACGCGCCAGCAGATCGAGGATCAGGGACTCACCAGCATTGAGAGCGTGCTCGAAAGAAGCGTCGGTATCACCCAGAACAAATACGAATCCGACCGTGGGGACTTCAGCGCGCGTGGTTTCACCATCAGCAAGATCCAGATCGATGGTCTGCCTTCCTACGCCAGTAATTCCTTCGATTCCGACGCCTTTTCCGACACGGCGCTCTACGATCGGGTGGAAATCGTGCGCGGCGCGACGGGGCTACTGGCTGGCACGGGAGATCCTTCCGCCACCGTCAATCTGGTCAGAAAGCGGCCGACGAAAGACTTTCAAGGATATGCACAGATTGGCGCCGGCCGCTGGGACACCTACCGGACTGAAGTGGATTTGTCCGGGCCTATCGCTGCTGAAGGCAAAGTCCGTGGGCGTCTGGTGAGCGCCTATGCGGACGGCAAGTCCTTCATGGAGAACTATCAGAAGGACTCCAGCGCCTTGTACGGCATTCTGGAGGCTGACCTGCCTGCCGATGCGGTGCTGAGCATCGGCGTCGACTACCGCAAGAGCCATGTGAATGGCGCGACTTGGTATCCCCCCGTTCCATTATTTTTCTCCGATGGCAGTCGCACCAATTTCTCCCGCTCCACCAGCACGGGCGCCAAATGGGCTTACATCAACAACGAGAGCACGTCCGTTTTCGTCGGTCTGGAAAAGCAGTTCGCCAATGGCTGGACCACCAAACTGCAGTACACCGACCGGGATGCAAAGACGTTTCCCAAGCATATGGGCACCTGGGGCTTTCCGGATCGGGTAACAGGGGGTGGCATGGAGGCCGATTACCAGTCCCAGGACAGCCGTCGCCAGCAGCAGGCGCTGGATATCCATGCCGCTGGTCTGTTTAGCCTTTTCGGACGCGAGCATGAGCTCGTTCTGGGCTATGCCAGAAACACAAGCAAAACCGATACCGAGTGGTTTTATCGCCACTACGGTGCGCCGCTGGGCAGTTTTTACGACCGGCACAATTTCCCTGAGCCGCACGCAGGCAACGGGGCCAGCACGCAGCAGTTCGAACAACGCGAAAGAGCGGCCTATTTGACCAGCCGCTGGAACGTTACCGACCCGCTGAAGCTGATCGTCGGCCTGCGGGTCACCGATGCCGAGCAGGAAATCATCGCCAACGGCGTGCGTACCTCAGCCCGTTACCGCGATGAACTGACGCCCTATGCAGGCGTGGTCTACGACATTTCCCGCAACTACTCGGTCTACGCGAGCTACACCGACATCTTCAAGACGCAGACCGCCCGCAACCGGGCCGGGAATCTGCTGGACCCAGTCATCGGCAAGAACTACGAGGCGGGGGTGAAGGGCGAGTTCTACGACGGCCGGTTGACGGTATCGGCCGCCGCGTTCAAGGTGAAACAGGACAACCTGGCCTCGTTCGACGCAATCGTCGATGGCGAATACCGTTACAAAGCCATCAGTGGCGCGACCGTCGATGGCTATGAGTTGGAGGCATCGGGAGAGCTGACGCCGGACTGGAACATTTCCGCAGGCTTCACCAGGCGCACCATGAAGAACGGTAAGGAGTCCTATCTGGAAACGACCCAGCCTGAAAAACTGCTCCGGCTGAGCAGTTCCCACAGGTTGCCTGGCGCGCTCAGCAAGGTGGTGCTCGGCGGACATGTGACGTGGCAAAGTCGCATCTACGAAAAAGGCTCCGGCCCCGGTGGCATCGATGCCGTGCAGAACAGCTATGCCTTGCTCCATCTCTTCGCCAGCTATCAGGCCGGAGACAATCTGAGCTTCCAGTTGAACATCAACAATGTGTTCGACGAGAAATATATCTCTGGCATTCTGGATGGCTATGGCCGCTATGGCGATCCGCGCAATGTCTGGTTGAGCGCGAAGTACCGCTTTTGATCAGCTCAGCCATTTGAACAGCCCCGGACAAATCGATCGCCGGGGCCGTGACGTTTTGCGATTGTTCCCAGAACGCGGCGCTACCGATGGGCATGGGATTGCCTGTTATCGGATGCCTTCGGCCTGCTCGAGAAACGCCTCGGGGCTCAGGGCGGCCGAGGCGGCCTGCCCCGGCCGTGCGAAGGCAATGTCGAGAAAGATGTTGATGTCCAGCAGGATGCGCATGGCTCGTCACTTGACGTGCTTGCACAGCAGGTGGCGCAGGCGCGCGGCATCGGCATCAGTGGCCTGCGACGCGTCTTCGACTTTGGGCTCGGCCAACCGGCCGCTCCATTGCGCCAGCCAGCAGCCGGCGGCCGACGTCTCCTGCAGTTCGGCCGCCAGGCTCGCTCTCAATGCCTGGCGCACGATTTCCGAATGCGGCGAGTGGTCGCCCGCACTATTGGCGGGCTTCCAGCTCAGGGCCAGGCGCGGGCGCCGAACATCATGCGGCGGGCGATGAAGTTGCGCAGCGGCGGGAAGACGTCGAGCGCGAACAGGGTCGCGCCGCGTGCATGGCGCAGGGGGCCGAAATCGTTGCTGAACACGCGCACCAGGGTGTCGGTGAAGCGGATCGTGCCGAGGCGGTCGAGGCTGCGGCTGCGCGCATAGGCCGCCAGCACGGCGGGGGTGCCGGGGTCGCGCGGCGAGGGGGGGGGCGTGGCGCGCGCGCTTGCGTCGCAGTGGCGCAGCAGCGTATCGGCCAGCGCCCAGACATCGCGCAGGGCGAGGTTGAAGCCTTGTCCGGCGACCGGGTGCAAAGTCTGGGCGGCATTGCCCAGCCACACCGTGCGCGCGCCGACCGCCGATTCGCGGTAGCGCAGCAGCAGTGGGTAGCGCAGGCGCTTGCCGACGCCGCTGAGCTGCACGCGGTTGCCGATGTGGGCCTGCAGGCGGGTGAGATAGGCCTCGTCGTCCAGCGCCAGCAGGGCGTCGGCGGTGTCGGGGCGGGCGACATGGACGAGCGCATAGCCTTCGCCCTTGGGCAGCAGGGCGAGCGGGCCTTCGCGGGTGAAGCGTTCGAAGGCCGTGCCGCGATGGCCGCCGGCGACGGCAAGCTGCGCGATCAGGGCGTGCTGGTGGTAGTTGCGTTCGGCCACGTCCGGGTCGTCGGTGCGTAGCCCGCCTTCGGCGCAGGCGGCCAGGCGCGCGCGCAGCGTGGCGGCCGGGCGGCCGGGGGTGGCCAGGCTGGCGATGATGTCGTCGCTGCCGGGAGCCAGGTTGAGGACTTCGGTTTCGTCCAGCACCGGGATCCCGGCGGCGTCGACGGCGGCGCGCAGGGCGGCGGCGAGTTCGCCGGCCGATACGACGTAGCCCAGCGCGGGCAGTCCATGCTCGGCCGCGTCGATCAGGGTGCGGCCAAGCCCGCCTTGCTGCGAGACGTGGATGTGCTCGATCGCGGTGGCCGCCAGCGCATCCCACACGCCGAGGCCTTGCAGCGTCAGGCGGCTGCCGTGCGCCAGCGCGAGGTCGCGCGGGTCGCTGCTGACCGCTTCGCGGGGCCGGGCGTCGGCCAGCACGATGTCGAGGCCGGCATCCTTCAGCGCCAGCGCGAGCGCCAGGCCGACGGGGCCGGCGCCGACGATGAGCAGGTCGTGCGTGGTATCGGAGGGGATGTCAGCCATGGCGTGTCTCCCGCATCAGGGCCTCGATGTCGGCAACGGCCTTGGGGACGTCTCCGGTGATCAGCTCGCAGCCGCTGGAGGTCACCACCGCGTCGTCCTCGATGCGGATGCCGATGTTCCAGAAACGTTCGGGGACGTCGGCCGCCGGGCGGATGTAGCAGCCGGGCTCGATCGTCAGCACCATGCCCTCGACGAGCGGGCGCCATTCGCCGCCGACCTTGTACTCGCCAGCGTCATGCACGTCCATGCCCAGCCAGTGGCCGGTGCGGTGCATGTAGAAACGGCTGTAGGCACCGCTTTCGATCACGCCGTCGAGGCTGCCATCGAGCAGGCCGAGGTCGATCATGCCCTGGGCGAGCACCTTCACCGCGGCTTCGTGGGGTTCGTTCCAGTGCGCGCCGGGGCGGGTCGCCTCACGGGCGGCATGCTGCGCGGCCAGCACGATTTCGTATACCTCGCGCTGCGCGGCGCCGAAGTGGCCGTTGACGGGGAAGGTACGGGTAATGTCCGAGGCGTAGCCGTCGAGTTCGCAGCCGGCGTCGATCAGCAGCAGGTCGCCGTTGTGCAGCAGGTGGTCGTTTTCGACGTAGTGCAGCACGCAGGCGTTGGCACCGCCGGCGACGATCGAGGTGTAGGCGGGCGCCTGGCTGCCGGCGCTGCGGAAGGTGTGCAGCAGTTCGGCCTCGATCTCGTATTCGTGGCGGCCGGGGCGGGTGGCGCGCATGGCGCGGCAGTGGGCCGCGGCGGAAATCCTTGCGGCGCGGCGCATGGTGGCGAGTTCGGCGGCGTCCTTGACCAGGCGCATCTCGTCGAGTTCGGCGCGCAGATCGCGTATCGAATGCGGCGGCGCGATGCCGCTGCGCGCCTTGCCGCGCACGTTGTTCAGCGCCCCCAGCACGGTGGCGTCCCATATGTTGTCGTAACCCAGGCTGGCCCACACCAGCGGTTGGTCGGCCAGGTAGTCGGGCAGGCGCTTCTCCAGGTCGCCGATGGTCCAGGCTTCGTCGAAGCCGAAGATTTCGCGCGCCGCATCCGGGCCATGGCGGTAGCCGTCCCAGATCTCACGTTCTTCGTTCTTCTCGCGGCAGAACAGGATCTGTTTCGGCTGCTCTCCCGCGACCAGCACGACGACGGCCTCGGGTTCGCGAAAGGCGGTGAGGTAGTAGAAATAGCTGTCGTGCCGGTAGGGGTAATGGGCGTCGCGGTTGCGGATGCGCTCGGGTGCGGTCGGCAGCACGGCGACGCCGCCGCCCGCCGCCTGCATGCGTGCGAGCAGGCGCGTGCGGCGTGCGCGGAAAGGGGCGAGGTCGGGCGTGGCGGCGAAATCGGGACGGCTCGGGGCGGGTGGGGGCGGTACGTTCATTGCGCGATTATCGCACTGTTGCACCGGTCTGCTACGGCTTCCCTTGGGCCTCTGGGTGGCGATCGAATCTGCTGCCTCTCTCCCGTGTGTCCTGGAAGCGCGCCCTCAACCTGCGTCAGATTAAGGCACTTGCACGACGTTTTGGCGTGCCGTTGGAAGTGTTTGCCGACTGTCCATGTGCAATCCTGGGCAGGCCTCACAAGGATCGATGATCGCAGGCCAAGGTGTCGTGGACGGCACTGGAAGATTCTGAGCGGACCGATATCGCTCATGCTCGTGTTGGTTGGCTGTTTCCGTACTCAGCCTGTTCCGGTCCGCAGGCTACGATCGAGCGCCGCAAGCTGGGCGGGGGTGCCGACGTTTTCCCAGTGGCCGTCGTGGCGTTCGCCGGTGGCGTGGCCGGCGGCGATGGCGCTGCGGTAGTAGGGGGTCATCGCCACTTTTTCGCCGCGGGCGATGGCGCTGAACAGGCGGGTATCGTAGAGGCCGATGTTGCCGAAGGTGAGGCGTTCGGCGCCGTCCAGCGACAATCGGCCGCCGCTGCCGAGGGCGAAGTCGCCAGCCGGGTGGAAAGGCGGGTTGGGCACCATGACGAGGTGCATGCGCGGTTCGGCGCTGCCGGCCATTTCGGCGGCGCGCGGCAGCAGGCGGCGGTAGTCGTAGTCGGTGTGGATGTCGCCGGAGACGGCAAGGAAGATTTCGCCGGCTGCGTTCTCCGGCGTGTCGGCCAGCAGCGGCAGGGCCTGGGCGATGCCGCCGGCCGTTTCCAGCGCGCTTGCTTCCGCCGAGTAATGCAGGCGCACGCCGTAGCGCCCGCCGTCGCCGAGGGCGGCCTCGATCTGGTCGCCGAGCCAGGCGTGGTTGATGACGATGTCGCCGATGCCGGCGCGGGCGAGAGCTTCGATCTGCCACACGATCAGGGGTTTGCCGCCCGCTTCGAGCAAGGGCTTGGGGCGCTGGTCGGTCAGCGGGCGCATGCGCTCGCCGCGGCCGGCGGCGAAGATCATCGCTTTCATCTTTGGCTCAGAAGGTATAGCCGACCTGGGTGTCCTCGGGGTCGAGGCGGTCGAGCAGCTTGAGCAGCGGGCCGAGGTCGCGGTAACGCTTGCAGGCGCGGCGCAGGTAGTCCATCACCAGCGGCATGTCGGCCAGGTAGCCGCCCTTGCCGTCGCGGTGGTGGAGGCGGGCGAAGATGCCGAGTACCTTGAGGTGGCGCTGCACGCCCATCCATTCGAAGTCGCGGTGGAAATCGGCGAACTCGCCGCGCACCGGCAGGCCGAGTTTCTTCGCCGTTTCCCAGTAGCGGATCAGCAGATCGAGGATGAACTCTTCGTCCCAGCGGATGTAGGCGTCCTTGAACAGTGACACGAGGTCGTAGGTGATGGGGCCATGCACCGCGTCCTGGAAATCGATGATGCCGGGGTTGGGGCCGAGGCCGTCGCCGGGTGCGAGCCGCATCAGGTTGCGCGAGTGGTAGTCGCGGTGCACGAAGACCCGGGGTTCGGCGAGGTTGACGTCGAGGATGCGGTCGAAGACGGTGCGCAGTTGTGCCGCTTCGGCGTCGCTCAGCGTCGTGTTCTTGTGGCGGGCGATGTACCACTCGGGGAACAGCATCATCTCGCGCAGCAGCAGGGCGCGGTCGTACTCCGGCAGGACGCCGGGGCGGCTGGCATGCTGGATGGCGGCAAGTGCGCCGAGCGCGTCGGCATAGAGGTGGGCGGCGTCGTGCAGGTCGGCGCCACCGGCCGTCTGCAGGGCGGAGAGGTAGGTCGTGGCGCCGAGGTCGGACAGCAGCAGGAAGCCGTGTTCGAGGTCTTGCGCCAGTACGTCGGGCACGTGCGCCCCGGCATTGCGGAACAGTGCGGCCACCTGCAGCCAGGGGCGGATGTCTTCCTTTTCGGGCGGAGCGTCCATGACGATGCGGGATGGGCCGCCGTCGGCAAACGTGGCGCGGAAGTAGCGGCGGAAGCTGGCGTCGGCAGAGGCAGGCGCGAGGTTGAAGGCCTGGCCGGGCAGGATGGATGCGAGCCAGGCGCGCAGTTGTTCGAGGCGTTGCAAGCGGTTCTCCACGGGCGTTCGTGTACAATCCGCGAGTTTATCAACACGGTCGTGCGACAGGGGATTGCCCTGCGAACGACAGGAACCGTTCGCCTGTCATGCCTCTGAATACGCGCATGCGCCTGATCCCTTTCCTGCTGTGCTGGATGTCCGGCACGGCGCTTGCGGCCGGCCTGCAGCCCCTGGTCGTTTCGCCCGACCTGGTACGCAGTCCGAAGGCCGCTGCCAGTCCGGCGTCCGCCCCCGGCGCGGTGACGGCCGGGGCGCCTGCAGCCGCTTCCAGACCCGTTCCGGCGCAGGCGGCTCCGGACGTGAAGCCGCCTGCCGAAGGACGGGCTGCACAGACGCAGCCGGCCCCGGCTTCGCCGCCGGCACAGGCCGAGCAGGCGCGGAGGCGCCCCGCCCCTGAAGCGGCAGCGCTGCCAGCGGGAAGCACCTCGGTCAAGGCGCTGAGGATTCTCGGTGCGCGCAGTATCGAACTCGTTGCCGACGGCGACGCCGAGCTGCAGCGTGACGACATGGTTCTTACCGCCGATCGCGTCACCTACCGCGAGCCGATCGACGAGGCCGTGGCCGAGGGCAATGTCGAGCTGCGGCAGGGCGAGGATTCCATCGCCGGGCCGAAGGCGACGATGGTGGTCGGCGAGAGTACGGGCACCTTCGAGTCGCCGGCCTACGAGCTTACGCGCCAGCGCCAGCCGAATCTGACCGGGGAGGAAGTACGGACGGTGTCGGGCCGTGGCCAGGCCGATCTGCTGCGCCTGGAGGGCGAGAACCAGTACCGCCTGGAAAACGCGACCTGGTCGACTTGCCAGGCCAGCGACCCCGACTGGTACATCAAGGCGCGCGAGCTCGACCTGGACTACGACCGCGAGGTCGGGACGGCACGCAACGGTTCGATCGTGTTCATGGACGTGCCCATTCTCTGGATGCCGTGGGCGGAGTTTCCGCTGACCGCACGGCGCCAGTCCGGCCTGCTGCCGCCGACCTTCGGTTCGTCGAACAAGACGGGGGCGGATCTCGCGGTTCCGTATTACTGGAATATCGCGCCCAACTACGATGCGACGATCACGCCGCGCTTCATGAGCCGGCGCGGCGTCCAGATCGGCGGCGAATTCCGTTACCTGGGCGAAACCTACCGGGGCGAGTCGCGCGTCGAGTGGATGCCGAAGGACCGCCTGGCGGGAGAGGAGCGTACCCTGGCGTCCATCCAGCACGAACAGCGGATCACGCCGAGCCTGTACGGCTCGCTGGATCTGAATTCGGTGTCGGACGACCGTTACTTCGAGGATCTGTCGTCCCGGATCGGCGTCGCGTCCCGGGTCAACCTGCTGCGGCAGGGGCAGCTCGTGTATCGGGGGTCGAGCTGGTGGAATGCCGTCATCCGCGCACAGAGCTACCAGACGCTGAATCCGGATGAGGAGTCGAGAAACGTCGCGCCCTACCGACGCCTGCCGCAGATCCTGGTGAAGGGGCAGCGCCCGGACCTGCCGGGAGGGCTGTCGGCATCCTTCAGCACCGAATACGTAAAGTTCGCGCATCCCGATGCGGACCGGAACAAGGACGAGGGAACACGCTTCGTCGCCTACCCGCAGCTTGCCTTGCCGCTGGCCGGGGCAGCCTGGTTCGTGACGCCGAAGGCGGGACTGCACTACACCAGCTACGACATCGACCGCTCGCCGCTGACCGCCACGCAGCGCAGTTCGATCACGCGTTCGGCGCCGATCTTCTCGGTGGATTCGGGCCTGTTCTTCGAGCGCGAGGCGACGATCTTCGGCGGCGACTACCTGCAGACGCTGGAGCCGCGCCTGTATTACCTGCGGGTTCCGTCGCGGGACCAGGCCGACATTCCCAACTTCGACACCAGCCGCTTCGACGTCGGCTTTGCGCAGATGTTCTCGGAGAACCGCTTCTCAGGCAGCGACCGGATCGGCGACGCCAACGATCTCACCGCGGCGCTGACCACGCGCTTCATCGATTCCGGCAGCGGCGTGGAGCGCCTGCGCGCCATGATCGGGCAGCGTTATTATTTTTCCGACCAGAAAGTCTACCTGTACAACGAGGACGAACTGAGGGACGCAGGTCGTGGCACGGAGGTTCTCCTCGGGCTCGGCGGGCGGATTTCCCGCGAGTTCTCGCTGAATTCCTACCTGCAGTACAACACCGAGACCAGCCGGACCGAACGGGCGAATTTCAACCTGCGCTACCAGCCCGACTACGCCAAGGTGCTGAACATCAGCTATCGTTATGCGCCCGAACTGCGCATCGCGGAAAACCTCGTCGGCCTCGAGGATGTCGATGTGTCAGGCCAGTGGCCGCTCGGGCGGGGCTGGTACGGCGTTGGCCGGGTGACGCATTCGCTGTTGGAGAACCGCGTCACCGAGGCGATCGGCGGCCTCGAGTACAACGGCGGCTGCTGGGTGTTCCGTGTCGCCGTGCATCGCTTCGCGATCGAGCGCGACGACGTCTCGCAGTCCATCTACGTCCAGCTCGAACTCAACGACCTGGCCGGCATCGGCTCCAACCCGCTCAACCTGCTGACGCGCAGCGTGCCTGGCTATGGCAAGATCAACGACTCTTCGGCCGACCGCGTGTTCGGCATGGATTGAAACCGTGCGAGCCACCCCTCAAATAAAGACCATGAACCGTACCCTGTCCCGCCCCCGTTTGCTGCTTGCCGCAGGCCTTGCCAGCCTGGCCCTGAACTTTCCGCTTCATGCGGCGCCGCAGGCGGTCGCGGTCGATCGCATCGTCGCCGTCGTCAATGACGAAGTGATCACGGCGCTGCAGTTGCGGGCGCGTGTCGATCAGGTCGTGCGGCAGTTGCAGCGCCAGGGCGTCGAGCTGCCGCCCAAGGAGGTGCTGGAGCAGCAATTGCTGGAGCGCCTGATCGTCGAACGTGCGCAGCTGCAACTGGCGCGGGACACTTCGCTGCGGGTGGATGACGCCACCCTCGCGCGCGCGATCGAGCGTATCGCCGCGAACAACCAGCTGGGCCTCGAGCAGTTGCGTGAAACGCTGGAAAGGGATGGCGTGTCCTGGTCTCGTTTCCGCGACGAGATCCGCACCGAGATCCTGCTGACCCGTCTGCGCGAGCGCGAGGTCGAGAGCAAGATCGTCGTCACCGAAGCGGAAATCGACAACTTCCTCGCCAGCAACCCCGATGCATTCTCTGGCCAGGAGTTCGAGGTCGCGCACATCCTGCTGCGGGCGCCCGAACAGGCTTCGCCGCAACAGATCGAGGCCTTGCGCCAGCGTGCGGAGGGGGTGATGGCCCGCCTGCGATCGGGAGAGGATTTCGCCCGTGTCGCGGCCGAGGTGTCGGATGCTCCCGATGGCCTGTCGGGCGGCAGCCTGGGCTGGCGTGCGCTCGACCGCCTGCCGGCGCTGTTCGCCGAGGCCGTGCGCAACATGCGGCCTGGCGAGACTTCACCCGTCATGCGCAGCGCGTCCGGCCTGCACATCGTGCGCCTGATCGACCGCCGTGGCGGCGGCGATACCGCCGTGGCCCAGATGGAGCAGACCCGCGCCCGCCACATCCTGATCAAGACGTCGGAAGTGCTCTCCGACACCGATGCCGAAGCGCGTCTGCTGGGCATCCGCGAGCGCGTCGTCAATGGCGCAGATTTCGCCGACCTGGCCAAGGCCAATTCGGCAGACCTGTCCGCAGCGAAGGGCGGCGACCTGGGCTGGCTCAACCCGGGCGATACCGTGCCCGAGTTCGAGCGTGCGATGAACGCGCTGCAGCCGGGTGAGATCAGCGCGCCGGTGCAATCGCCGTTCGGCTGGCACCTGATTCAGGTCGTCGAGCGCCGCGTGCAGGACGTCACCGACGAGCGCAAGCGCAATGCCGCGCGCGCCGCGCTGCGCGACCGCAAGGCGGACGAGGCCTACGAGGACTGGCTGCGCCAACTGCGCGACAGCACCTACGTCGACCTGCGCCTGGACCGCGAGTGAGCGCTGCCGGAGCCTTGAGGCCGGTCGTCGCCGTCACCAGCGGTGAGCCGGCCGGCGTCGGCCCCGAACTCTGTGCGCGCCTGGCCGAGCGCGAATGGCCGGTCAGGCCGGTGGTGCTCGGCGATCTCGGTCTGCTGCGCGAACGTGCCGCCTCTTCTGGCAGCGCCGCGATGTTCCAGTCCTGGCTACCGGATGCCGATGTGCCGTCCGGCACGGTCGAGGTGCTGCATCTGCCGCTTGCCCGGCCATCCCGCCCTGGCGTGCTCGATGCGGCCAATGGCCCCTATGTGCTCGGCCTGCTCGATCGCGCGATCAGCGGCTGCCAGAACGGGGCGTTCGCCGCCATGGTCACGGCGCCGGTGCACAAGGGCGTGATCTGCGAAAGCCTCGGCGGGGGCGATGCGCTGCCCTTCAGCGGACATACTGAATATCTTGCCGAACACACCGGCACGCCGCGCGTGGTGATGATGCTGGTCGGCGGTGGCCTGCGCGTCGCGCTCGCCACGACCCATCTGCCGTTGGCCCGGGTGCCTGCGGCGATCACGCAGCCGGCGCTGGAAGAAACGCTGCGCATCGTCCATGCCGACCTGGCACGGCACTTCGGCATCGCCGCGCCGCGCATCCTCGTCGCCGGCCTCAACCCGCATGCGGGCGAGGGCGGCCATATGGGGCGCGAGGAGATCGACGTCATCGAGCCGGTGCTGGCGCGCCTGCGTGCCGAAGGCATGAACCTCACCGGTCCGCTGCCGGCGGACACGCTGTTCGTGCCGCATACGCTGGCGCAGGGCGATGCGGTACTGGCGATGTATCACGACCAGGGCTTGCCGGTGCTCAAGCACGCGAGCTTCGGCGGCGGCGTCAATGTGACGCTCGGCTTGCCGATCATCCGGACCTCGGTCGATCATGGCACGGCGCTCGACCTTGCCGGCAGCGGCCGGGCCGACCCCGGAAGCCTGTTCGCCGCGCTGGAACTGGCGGCCACGATGCTTGCTGCGCGCGCCGCACACGCAGCCGGCGCCGCTGCCTGAAGGCGCGGCAACGAGGATTCCCATGCAAGACCACGAAACCGACGGCCACCGCGCGCGCAAGCGCTTCGGCCAGAACTTCCTGTCCGACCCCAACATCATCCGCCGCATCATCGATGCCATCCGGCCGCAGGCGGGCGAACCGATGGTCGAGATCGGCCCCGGCCTGGGGGCGATGACCGCGCCGCTGATCGAGCGCCTCGGCCACCTGCACGTGGTCGAGATCGACCGCGACCTGATCGCGCGCCTGCACGAGCGCTATACGCCGGCCCAGCTCACGGTGCATGAAGGTGATGCGCTGAAGTTCGATTTCGGCGGCCTGTGCGCCGATGCCGGGCAGCCGCTGCGCGTCGTCGGCAACCTGCCGTACAACATCTCCACGCCCATCCTGTTCCATCTCGCGGGCTTTGCCGAGCGGGTCAAGGACATGACCTTCATGCTGCAGAAGGAAGTCGTCATGCGCATGGTGGCAGAACCGGGGACCGAGGAATACGGCCGCCTGTCGGTGATGCTGCAGTACCGCTTCCGCATGGGCCGGATGTTCGATGTGCCACCGGGCGCCTTCCGCCCCGCGCCCAAGGTCATGTCCAGCATCGTGCGCATGGCGCCCCTGCCCAGGGCGCAGCTCGGCGCGCAGGATGAGGCCTTGCTCGGGGCGATCGTCACCGCGGCCTTCGGCCAGCGCCGCAAGACGCTCAAGAACACGCTGCGTGAATTCATGGGCGATGCCGATTTCGATGCGGTGGGCATCGATGCCGGGTTGCGGGGGGAAAAGCTTTCGGTGGCGCAGTTCGTGGCGATCGCGAACCATTGCAGCGGTCGCGGCTGAAGCGGCGACTGAGTAGCGTTCAACGAAGACGGCAGGATCCAGATGGATGCTGCCGTTTTCGATTGTTTGCCACCCCGTATGGCTGGGGGTGACGGATGCGCGGCCGGCATTTCGCCGGACCGCGCCACGCGTCATTTCTTGTTCAGCGGGCAGGTATTGAGGCCGAGCAGCGGATACAGCGGGCACCAGCCCAGCGCGCCGGTGAACAACGGAAGGATGCCGATCCAGGCCCACACGGGGCCGCCCATCAGGGCCCAGGCGATCAGCGCGATGCCGACCAGGATGCGCAGGATCTTGTCGATGCCGCCAACGTTCTTCTTCATGAGCTGCTCCTTGCAGGGATGGGATAGTGGCGCGATTGGATCACGCTGCCATGCCGGCCGTCTGTAACCATGGTTACAGAGCGGACGGGTTCCGGATGACGGGGGGGCTGTCCGTGTGTGCGCTGCAATATTAGAGTATTTACAAATAGTAATGATTGTTGTTACGATGACTGCGTTGTAGCCAGCCTATGCGGGGCAGGCAGCGCAGGCTGCCGAATTCCGGACTCCGCCACATCCCAGCCAGCCATCAACGTGGCGCGTGCACGTATCGGGTACGCATTCCTCTTCTCTTTTCGATGCGATGTCCGTGCGTCTCCGGCGCGGGTATCGACCAGGGAATCCAATGAAAGACAATAGAAGGCAAGGGCGCGTCCAGGTGCCGGCATACGCTCGCGTGTGCCACGCGATTGCTGCGCTGGCGGCTGCGCTGGCCACCGTTTCTCCGGTGTCAGCGCAGGAGCACGAGCATGATCATTCACATGCGCATCAGCCCGGACAAGGGCAAATGCGGACCTTCGAGTTCGACATCCCGGCCCAGGACCTGAACACGGCATTGCAGGCGTTCGCCGCGCAGGCGCCCGCGCATCTCCGGCTGGTGTACGACGAGCGTTCGTTGGCCGGCAAGCGCGCGAGCGCCCTGCGAGGGGCGCACAATCCCCGTGTCGCCCTGATGCGCCTGCTCGAAGGCAGCGGCCTGACCATCGTCAGTGCGCGGCAGGGCGTGATCACGATCGGGGATCCGGCGACGGCCGGAGAAGCCCTTCCCGCCGCCGATCCGGGGGCGCCGGACGGGCATTCCCGGGCGTCCGGCATGGCGCCGATGGCGTCAGGGCCTGTGGGGGAAGAAGGCAGCGCGCTGCCACCCATCAGGGTCACGGCCCGGCCCTTGTCGGAACTGACCGAAAACAGCGACTCGTACACGCCGGCACGGGTTGGCGTGGGCGCCAAGACGGCGCAATCGTTGCGCGAGATTCCCCGTTCGATTTCCGTATTGACGCGGCAGCAGTTGGAAGACCAGGGCATCCATTCGCTGAACGAGGCGCTGGAACAACTGCCAGGCGTGACCATCGAGCCGAATGGCCAGTGGTCGGCTGAAAGCTGGTATTCGCGCGGCTTCGAGATCACGAACATCCTGGTCGACGGCAGCATGGTCCGGGAAAAAGACTCGATGGACAGTTCCGTCAATGCCGCGCTCGCCATGTATGACAGCGTGCAGTTGCTGCGCGGCCCGGACAGCCTGTTCTCCGGCAACGGCGAGCCATCGGGCAGCATCAACCTCGTCCGCAAGCGGCCCTTGCACGCGTTCCAGGCAAAAGCGACGCTCGCGGCGGGCTCGTGGGACAACTACCGGGGCGAATTCGACATCAGCAGCCCCTTGACCGCTTCCGGCAACGTACGGGGCCGGGTCGTGGCGTCGTACAACGACACCCAGAAATTCTGGGACAACGCAGACCGCCACAACCACATGGTCTACGGCGTACTGGACATCGACCTGACGCACGACACCACTCTGACGCTGGGCGCCAGCAGGGACAGGAAGTCCGGCAGCGGGCGGGACTCGGCGCCGCCCGGATTGCCGCGCTACAGCAACGGCGACCCGCTGCCGCTGTCGAGAAGCCAGGGCTCGCCCGCGTACGACTACCGCAACAGCGAGGCGGAAAACTACTTTGCCCGCCTGGAGCATGCCTTTTCAGCGCAGTGGAAGCTGAAGGCGGGCGTGTCGCGGACCGAATCTTCCAGCGACATCCGCTTCGCGCACTACAACGGCGCGGTGACCCCGGGCACGACGACCGGAACGCAGATGATGGTGCGGGCCGGCAACTCGACCAGCCGCTCCGACAGCGTCGACGTCAATGTCGGCGGCAGCTTCGGCTGGCTCGGACGGGAGCACAGCCTGGTTTTCGGGGCGGACTACCTGCACACCGAGAACGACAATAACCGCGGGCCGCAGATGTTCGCCAATGGCGCGGGCTTCGTCCCGATCGACTGGGCGACCTTCGATCCGGACCATCCGCCGGTGCTCGGCCCCTGGCGGGCACAGAACATCCAGCGCTACGAAACGGATCGGAAAGGCGTGTATGGCTATGGCAAGTTCCAGATCCACGGTCCGCTCAAATTCGTGCTCGGCGGGCGCTATTCCAGCTATGAAAGCCGCAACTACGGCGGCGTCAGCGAGATACTGAACCAGAAGCAGGATGGCGACGACACTTTCACGCCCTATTACGCGCTGGTCTACGATTTCGACAGGCAATGGACGGCTTATCTGACGATGGCGAAGAGCATCGAGGACCAAAGCCACTACTACACGGCGAGCTATCAGCCGCTGTCCGAAGTCAGCGGCACGAGCTGGGAGCTGGGCATGAAGGGCGAGTTGTTGGAGGGCATGCTCAACACCAACCTGACGCTGTATCAGGCCAGGCGCAAGCATCTCGCGGTCAAACTCTTCGATGACCCGAACTTCGACGATGACGGACTCGATTGCTGCTATGCGGGCGACGGCAAGTTTCTTTCGCGCGGGGTCGAGATCGATGTCAGCGGTGAGTTGACGCCCAACCTGCAGATCAATGCGGGCTACACCTACGACGACAACAAGACGGACTACGGGGCGAACGACGGCAACCGCTACGCGAGCTACACGCCAAAGCACACCTTGCGCCTGTGGGCCGCCTATCGCCTGGACGGCGCGGCATCCGGGTGGCGGATCGGCGGTGGCGTGAAGGCGCAGTCCGAAGTATTCCGCTCGGGCACGGTACGGACCTGGAATGCGGCAAGGGGGGATTTCAGCGGCCCGGCCGTCGCTTACGATTTCGTCTCGCCGGGGCGCGCGGTGTACAACGCCTTCGCGCAGTACCGTATCAATCCGAGCTGGAGTCTAGCGCTCAACGTCAATAACGTTTTCGACAAGTATTACTTCCGCTCGGTCAACAGCACGGCGGGCAACAACATCTACGGCGAGCCGCGCAGCTTCATGCTGACTCTGCGTGGAACGCTGTAGTCCTTGGCATCGTTCCCGCCCCGGCGCGCATGCGCAGCAGGGCGGGCATGCCGTTTCAGACCTTTGGCGAACCCTCCGCCGCCAGCCGGCGCAGGCCGGCCGGATCGAGGATTTCCACCTGTTCGCGCGACAGCCGCACCAGGTCCTGGTCGGCGAAGTTCTTCAGCAGGCGGCTGACGATCTCGCGCACGCTGCCGAGTTCGTCGGCCAGTTGCTGGTGGGTGACGTGCAGCGTGCGGCCCTTGCCCAGCAGCAAGGCCGCCAGGCGCTGGTCGAGCTTGCGGAAGGCCACTTCCTCGATCAATTGCATCAGGTCGGCGATGCGTTCGGCAAAGAGATGGAAGATGAAGTCGCGGAACGGGCGCTCGTCCATCATCTCGTCGAACACCGCCTTCGGCAGCATCATCAACAGCGTTTCCGCTTCGGTGACGCCGCGCGCATTGTAGTCCTCGTGGCCGAGCAGGCAGGACGACGAGATGATGCAGGTCTCGCCCGGTGCGACGCGGTACAGCGGTAGTTCGCGCCCGTTCGGTGCGCATTTGCTGACGCGCACCGAGCCTTCGACGACGAAAGGAAAACCTTCGCAGGCCTGCTGGTCGTCGAACAGCATCGCGCCGGGCGGCACGCGCATCCACTGGACACGCTGCAACATGCGCGCCCGCGCACTCGCGGACAACTGGTCGAGGATCGGGTAGCAGGTCGACAGGCGATCGGTTTCGGGGGCGTTCATGGCCTCAGGCAAGCTCCAGTACGACGGGGGCGTGATCGGACGGCCGCTCCAGGCGGCGGGGCGCCTTGTCCACCACACAGCCGAGGCAGGCTTCGCGCAGCGCGGGGGACACCAGCAGATGGTCGATGCGCAGGCCGAAATTGCGGCGGAAGGCCATCATGCGGTAGTCCCACCACGAGAATGCGCGCTCGGGCTGCTCGAACAGACGGAAGGCGTCGATCAGCCCGAGGTCCAGCAGCGCGCGGAAAGCCGCGCGCTCGGGGACGGAAACGTGGATTTCGTCCTTCCAGTCGGGATGGGCGTCCCTGTCCTCGGGGGCGATGTTGAAGTCGCCCGCCAGTACCAGGCGATCGTGCGTCTTCAGTTCTTCGCGCAGCCAGCCGGTCAGCGCGGCGAGCCATTCGAGCTTGTACGCGAACTTGTCCGAGCCTACCGCCTGGCCGTTGGGAAAGTAGCCGCATACCACCCGCACACCGCCGACGGTGGCGGCGATGATGCGTTTCTGCTCGTCCTCGAAGCCGGGAATGTTGCGCACCACCGTGGCCTCGTCGAACGGATGGGGGCTCAGGATGGCGACGCCGTTGTAGGTCTTCTGGCCGATGAACACGGCATGGTAGCCGGCGGCTTCGAGCGCTGCGGCGGGAAAAGCCTTGTCTTCGAGCTTCAACTCCTGCAGGCACAGCGCGTCGGGCTTGTTCTCGGCGAGCCAGTCGACGACGTGGGGCAGGCGGACCTTGAGGGAGTTGACGTTCCACGTAACAATTTTCATGGCTTCATAACGTATTGATTCAGTTTATGTTTTTTGTGTTCGCCTGCCCGTGGGGCGTGCTGGCCACAAAGCTGGCTACAAATCCTGAGCGCGATGGAATCTCCGCGCTGGGGCTGAACATTTATCCATGACTTTCCACTTCATGCAACACCGGTCAGGCCGAGCGACGTGTCGAGCAGCAACTGGGCCCCGGTGGGGGCGGAGGTGGCGCACATTACGCAATGAAATGTAACGGAGCAGCGTGCGCGTTTTTTGCGGCGGCATCCCGATTCGCCAGGCTCGCTTGCATCAGGCCCCGAGGCAGAGGCCGGTTCGGCCCCCATTTCCTGTTGCTGCGCAGGAATATTCGGTCACAAGCCTATTTTAGTAAAAATGATTCTCATTTATAGTGTTGGCCGGATTTGCTCCCATCGTTCGCGATGAAACGTTTCGATTGCCGTATTCCCTGTGCGCTCAAGACTTGTGAGGCCGACCATGCAATATGCCAAGCATGACTTCGATAAGCTCGCCCGAGAGCACCACGTGCTGATGCGCGACTACGGTCGAGTACAACTGCGTTGCAGCGAGCAGCTGCATGCGCAGGCGCTCGAGATCAAGCGTCTGGAAGCGCAGGTGATGCGCTTGCGCGCGGACGTCGTCCTGCGCGTGACCGCACTGGCCTGGGAACGGGAGGACCGCGCGGCACTGGAGGCGGCGATCCCCGGCCTGCCCAAGCGCATTACGCTGGTGCGGCATGTGGAAACGCTGCTTGCGCGCATCCAGGTGCTGATGCGCGAACGCCTGCACTGGGAACGCCCGCACGGTGCCGCGCCGCCCGTTGAGGAGGTCGCGCCGCTGCCCGCGATGCTGCCGCACCCGGATGGCCCCGAGGCGCTGGAGGCCAGCCTGCACGCCGCCGATCTGGTGATCTGCCAGACCGGGTGCCTGAGCCATGGCGATTACTGGCGTGTTCAGGATTACTGCAAGCGCATGAACAAGACCTGCGTCCTCGTCGAGCAGGCCGAGGTGCTGGGCATTGCCCGGACCCGGAAGGCCGGTGCTGGAGAACTGCAGGTGCTGAGTCTCGCGAGCGATCCCTCGGGGACGTCGGCATGAGCCATCTCCACTGCGTGATGGCCGGCCGGCAGCAAGCTCTGCTGCACGAGTGGAAGAGGCTGATGGCACAAGGGCTGGACGCCGACCGCGGCCGAAGGCCGGCGCAGGCACGGGCCCTGTACCTGCGTGCGCAGAAGATCGCATACGTGCTGCTCGCCGGCCCTGGCGGCGAGGTCATGGACGACGACCGGGTTGCGGCCTTCGTGGTCACCCACCTCAATCTGGCCGACGCCTTAGTGGATGACGGCCGGAGTGGCGAAGCTGCGGCCTGCCTGTGCGCCGCGCATCGCACGCTGATGTCATTGATGTGCGACGAGACGGCTTCCGCATCATTGCGGATGGCGGCTGGCCGCCATAGCCGTGAGACCCATGCGGCCCTGATCCTGCACCGCTCCGAATACGGTGACCGTCCCGAGATCATGGCCGTTCTTGGAAATGAAGGCATGCTGCCGGCCGCGGCCGGGGCGTGCCTGCATTGATGCTGTAGTTCCTTCCCTCACTTCACTGGTCGATCGACATGCCCTATACCCTGCCCGCACTGCCCTACGCCTACGACGCCCTGGAGCCGCACATCGACGCGCGGACGATGGAAATCCATTACACCAAGCATCACCAGACCTATGTGAACAATCTCAATGCGGCGCTGGACGGCACCGAGCACGCTGGGCGCGCCATCGAGGACCTGATCGCCGGCGTCGAGTCGCTGCCGGAAAGCCTGCGTGCGGCGGTGCGCAACAATGGCGGCGGGCATGCCAACCACAGTCTGTTCTGGACCGTCATGTCGCCTCGCGGCGGCGGCTTGCCTGGCGGCGAACTGGCCCGTGCCATCGATGCCGACCTGGGCGGTTTCGATGCGTTCAAGGAGGCTTTCACGAAAGCCGCCCTGAGCCGCTTTGGCAGCGGCTGGGCTTGGTTGTCGGTGGACAAGGCCGGCAAGCTGGCCGTCGAAAGCAGCGCCAACCAGGACAATCCGGCCATGTTGGGGATCGGCTCGGGCAATACGGCCATTCTCGGACTGGACGTCTGGGAGCACGCCTACTACCTGAAGTACCAGAACAGGCGCCCCGAATACATCGCTGCGTTCTACAACGTCATCGACTGGGCCGAGGTCGCCCGTCGCCATGCCGTGGCGCGGGGATAAGCCGGACGGTCACATGGACGAGACGCCAGCACTGGATTCACCGCGCCCGTGGTGGCGCTCGTGGCGGCCGAAGACGTGGATCGGCCTGGTCATTTCCGCGGCCGGCTTGCTGGTCCTGCTGATGCAGTCGTGGCGCTTCGTCCAGAGCGATCCGGCCGTGCTGAGCGCCCTGATCGGCGGGTCGGTGGCTGCGTTGGCCACGGCGCTGGGGACTTTGCCGGTATTGCTGTCGCAGCGCCTTTCAGACCGCGTGCAGGACAGCCTGTTCGGCTTTGGGGCGGGCGTGATGCTGGCTGCGAGCGCTTTCTCGCTCGTGATTCCCGGCTTGCAGGCGGCGCAGGATGCCGGGACGTTCGGCGGAGGTCCGTGGTCGGCCGGTGGCGTGGTCGGCGCGGCGATCCTGCTCGGCGGTGTCGTGCTGCTGGCCATGGACCGCCTGCTGCCGCACGAACACTTCATCAAGGGGCGTGAAGGCGCGGTGGCGAAGAAACTGCGCCGCACCTGGCTGTTCGTCATCGCGATTGCCTTGCACAATCTTCCCGAAGGTGTGGCCATCGGGGTGGGCTATGCCGGCAACGAGGGCATGCGGGCGAACGCGCTGGCCATGGGCATCGCGATCCAGGATGTGCCCGAGGGGCTGGTCGTGGCGGCTGCGCTGCTCGCGGCGGGGTATCGCCGTGGATTCGCTGTCGCGCTGGGGATCGCGTCCGGGCTGGTGGAGCCGGTTGGTGCTGTGGCGGGGGCGGCGATCGTCGGTTATTCGGCCGCGCTGTTGCCGTGGGGGCTGGGGTTTGCCGCAGGTGCCATGCTCTTCGTGATCAGCCACGAGATCATTCCGGAGTCGCACCGCAAGGGGCATGAGGCGTTTGCGACGGCGGGCCTGATGATCGGCTTCGTGCTGATGATGGTGCTCGATACGGCGCTCGGCTAGACCCAATACGGTTCAGTGAGTGCGCTCCTCGTCACTGCAGGAGCGGCGTCAGCCGCGAAAGAAGTGGCGCATTTGCTGAACAGGCATTCGCGGCTGACGCCGCGCCTACGGAAACAAGCCGCCACGCTTATCTGAACCGTATTGTGGCTAGAACAGCGCCGGCGCGGCGCCTGCACGGCCGAGCGCGGCGCTGCTCGGTCCTGTCCGGCTGGCGGAATCATTCGCCCCTGCTGTTTCGGCAGCAGGGGGCCAAGCGGTCCGGGTTTCAGGCGCTCACCATGCCGCTGTGGCGCAGCAGCGCGTCGACCCTGGGCTCGCGGCCGCGGAAGGCCTTGAACGATTCCAGTGCCGGGCGGCTGCCGCCCACGGCAAGGATCTCGCGCCAGAAGCGCGCGCCCGTTTCGGGGTCGAGCAGGCTGCCCTTGCCGGCACCGGCTTCCTCGAAGGCTTCGAAGGCATCGGCCGACAGCACTTCCGCCCATTTGTAGCTGTAGTAGCCGGCCGCGTAGCCCCCGGCGAAGATGTGCGAGAAACTGTGCGGAAAGCGGTGCCAGGCGGGCGGAATCATCACCGCGACTTCCTTGCGTACCTCGTCCAGCAGGGCCATCACGCGTTCGATGGGCACCGGCCCGGCCGCGGCGCCCGCCTCGCCGTGCAGGCGCAGATCGAAGATCGAGAATTCGAGCTGGCGCACCGTCTGCATGCCGCTCTGGAAGTTCTTTGCCGCGATCATTTTGTCGTACAGCGCGCGCGGCAGCGGTTCGCCGCTGTCGACATGGGCGGTCATGCCTTGCAGCACGTCCCATTCCCAGCAGAAATTCTCCATGAACTGGCTCGGCAGTTCGACCGCGTCCCATTCCACGCCGTTGATGCCGGAGAGCGCCAGTTCGTCCACCTGCGTCAGCAGGTGGTGCAGGCCGTGGCCGCACTCGTGGAACAGCGTCAGCACGTCGTCGTGCGTGAACGTGGCGGGTCTGCCGCCGACCGGGCCGGGGAAGTTGCATACGAGGTAGGCGATCGGCGTATCGCTGCCCCAGGTATCGCGATGGCGGCTGCGGGCGGAGTCCATCCAGGCGCCGCCGCGCTTGGTGGCGCGCGCATGCAGGTCCAGATAGAAATGGCCGACGAGTTCGCCTTCCTTCTCGATGCGGAAGAAAAGCACGTCCGGGTCCCAGGTCGGCGCTGCGTCGGGCAGGATGTCGACGCGGTACAGCGCGCGGATCACGCCGAACAGGCCGTCCAGCACCTTGGGTTCGGGGAAGTACTGCTTCACTTCCTGGTCGGAGTAGGCGTAACGCTGTTCGCGCAGCTTTTCCGAGGCATAGGCGAGGTCCCAGGGCTGCAGCTCGGCAAGACCCAGCTCTTGTGCGGCGAAGGCACGCAGTTCGGCGAGATCGCGCTCGGCGAAGGGCTTGGCCTTGGCGGCGAGGTCGTGCAGGAAGCCGAGCACCTGGTCGGGCGTGTCGGCCATCTTCGGCACCAGCGACACCTCGGCGAAGTTGCGGTAGCCGAGCATGCGCGCTTCCTCGTCGCGCAGCGCGAGGATGCGGCCGATCAGCGGGCCGTTGTCGAGTTCGGGCTCGCCCAGCTCGGAGGCGCGGGTGGCGTAGGCGCGGTACATGCGCGCGCGCAGTTCGCGGTCGTCGGCGTACTGCAGCACCGGCAGGTAGGACGGCATCTGCAGCGTGAACTTCCAGCCCGGCTTGCCGTCGGCCTGGGCTGCCGCGTGCGCGGCCTCGCCAGCGTCGTCCGGAATCCCCGCAAGGCCGGCTTCGTCGGTGATCCACTCCGCGTGGGCGTTGGTGGCGTCGAGCAGGTTTTCGGAGAACTTCGCCGCGAGCTGCGATTGTTCTTCCTGGATGGCCTGGAAGCGCGGTTTCTGTTCGTCAGGCAATTCGGCGCCGGACAGGCGGAAGTCGCGCAGCGCATGTTCCAGGATGCGCTGGCGCACCGGCGACAGGGTGGTGAACTCGGGGCTGTCGTGCAGTGCCTTGTACTTCCGGAACAGTGCCAGGTTCTGGCCGACCTCGGCGTGGAAGCGCGAGATATCGGGCAGCATCGCGTTGTAGGCTTCGCGCCATTCGGGCACGTCGAACACGCTGTGCAGATGGCCGACCACGCCCCAGGCACGGCCGAGGCGTTCGCCGGCTTCGTCCATCGGGCCGACGAAGCCGTCCCAGGTGGGCGTGGCCGGGTCGGCGGTGAGACGTTCGATCAGGCTGCGGTTCTCGTCGATCAGGCTCTTGATGGCGGGGGCGACATGTTCCGGCTTGATGTCGGCAAAGCGTGGCATGCCGGAGAAATCGAGCAAGGGGTTGGCGACGGCATCGTTCATGGGGCTGAATCTCTGTGTGCGGTTGTGAGTTGCGGCCGAGGGGCCAGGCTGCGGGCTATTGTGCCGCAAAAAAAACCGTGGGCGCCGCGATCGGCGCCCACGGGGCGTCAAGGCGAGGCCTGCTCAGCGGACCATGTCGCGGTAGGCGTGCCAGGTGGCGTGGCCGAGCAGCGGCAGCAGGATGGTCATGCCGATCATCATCGTGGCGAAGCCGGCTGCGACCAGCACGACGATCAACGCCGCCCATACGGCCATGGCGCCAAGGTTGACGCCCACCGCGCGAAGGCTGGTCATGGCCGCGGTGATGGCGTCGGTGTCCCGGTCCATCATCATCGGGATCGCGATCGCCGACAGTGAGAACACCACCGCCGCCAGCACGCCGCCGATCAACATGTAGGCGGCGACGAAGGAAAGGTGGTTGCCGGAAAGGAACACGTCGCGGAAGAAATTGCCCACTTCCGACAGGCTGCCGCCGTAGAACAGCGCGAACAGGATCGCCGACATGCGTTCCCAGCCGATCAGGGTGATGGCGAGGAAGGCGCCGAAATAGGCCATGCCGTCCGCGTGGCGCCACAGGCCGCGCACTGAGCCGGCCAGTGAAACCGGCTCGCCGCGCTCATGGCGGCGGGATATCTCGTACAGTCCCGCGGCCGCAACCGGGCCGATCAGGAGAAAACCCGAGATCGCTGCGGTGAACAGATAGGGCGTGGTCGCAGCATAGGACAGGATGGCGTACCCGATCGCGGCAAGGAGGACGCCGTAGGCGAGGCTGGCGCCCAGGTTTTCGCGCATGTCGTTCCAGCCCATGCGCAGCCATTCGAAGGGGCGCAATGCATCGACTTCGCGCACGTGGGGCAGTTGGAAATGCTGTTCCAGCGAATTGAACGGCTTGTCCATGGCAACCTCCGGTGATTTGACGTGGGTCGAACACACCGCACCGCCACGCCTTGCGCGGCGGCGTCGGATTGCCTCTGAGACCAGGAAAAAAACAGCCGGTTCGCGAATGCGAGTCGTTCTTGTTGCTGGGGATTGCCCCGATGCCCGTGGCCGGGCATCGGGGGCCGGGCGGGATATCAGGCGAGCTTGCTGCCAGTCAGGCGCTCGTAGGCTTCGCGATACTTGCCGGCGGTATGCTCGATGACGTCGGCCGGCAGCTTCGGGCCGGGAGCGGTCTTGTTCCAGTCGAGCGTTTCCAGGTAGTCGCGCACGAACTGCTTGTCGAAGGAGGGCGGGCTGATGCCTTCGCGGTAGCTGTCGGCAGGCCAGAAGCGGGACGAGTCCGGCGTCAGGGCTTCGTCGATCAGGTGCAGCGTGCCGGCGGCGTCGATGCCGAACTCGAATTTCGTGTCGGCGATGATGATGCCGCGGCCGGCGGCATAGTCCGCCGCTTCCGTGTACAGGGCGATGGCGGCCTTGCGCGCTTCTTCCGCGAGCTGGGCGCCGCTCTTGTCGGTGCCGGCAAGCGCGTCCGCCAGCATCGCGTCGCAGCGCGCCTGCGCCTGCTCGAAGGAGATGTTCTCGTCGTGCTCGCCCATGTCGGCCTTGGACGAGGGGGTGAAGATCGGCGCCGGCAGCCTGGCCGCCTGCTGCAGGCCGGCGGGCAGGGCGATGCCGCAGATGGCGCCGGTGGCCTGGTAGTCCTTCCAGCCCGAACCGATCACGTAGCCGCGCACCACGGCTTCGATCGGCAGCGGCTTCAGGCGCTTGACCACCAGTGCGCGGCCGCGCACCTGGTCGCGTTCGTCGTCGGCGACGACGGTTTCGGGGTCGATGCCGGTGAGCTGGTTGGGCAGGATGTGGCCGAGCCGCTCGAACCAGAAGTTGGCCAGAGCCACCAGCACGCGACCCTTGTCCGGAATCGGGTCCGGCAGGATCACGTCGAAGGCGGACAGACGGTCGCTGGTGACGATCAGCAGCTTGTCGCCGTCGATGGCGTAGATGTCGCGTACCTTGCCGCGGCCGAGCAGCGGCAGGCTCTTGATGGAAGTATCGAATAGGGGCGTCGCCACGGTCTGGCCTCGGTTGCTGGCAAAACCGCGATTATAGGGGAGTGCCGCCCGGTACGCGCTGTGGCCCTCGCGCGTGGCGGGCGATGCGGGCGGCTGTGATCGAGGTCACGAGGCGATTTCGCGAATTTTAGTATTGTCTTCGTTATTGATGAATCCAACAGGAAGGCCCCGCAGCATGTCTCCCAAGCGCTTTTTCGCCACCGCCCTGCTTCTCTCCGGTTTCGGCTTCCAAGTCCAGGCCGCGCCGCTCAGCGCCACCGAGACGATGCAGCAGTTCAACCTGATCGTGTTCGGTAGCGCGAGCTCCTCTTCGCATGTGGATGGTCGAACCTACGTGGGCGGCAGTCTGTCCGGTGGGGATTATGGCCAGCACCTCGGGCGCATGCCGGCCTCGCCCTATGCCGGGCTCACCGTCGGCGGCAGCGCCGCCAACGTGAATGTGAACGGCGGCGGCATTTCCGTCGGCGGCAGTCTCGCGTCGGGCAACATCAACAACGGCAGTGCCTACGTGGGCGGTAGCGTGGCCAACACCAACTTCAACGGTGGTGGCGCTTACGTCGGCGGCAGCGCGGCCAACGTCAATTTCAATCGCGGGCGACTGAGCGATGCGCCGGCGCAATCCGCGCCCGAGGGCATCGAAGCGAACATGCGCGACCTGTCCCGGGAACTGAGCCAGCTCAGCGCTACCGGCAGCACGGTCGCATTCGACGGCAACCGCGCCGTCTTCAACGCCGTCGCCGGCGCCGACGGCATCGCGGTGTTCGACCTCAGCGGGATCGACGCCGACGTGTTCCGCAAGGGAGAATTCCTGTTCAACACGAATGGTGCCGATCTGCTCGTCTTCAACGTCGATGAGCTCTTGCTCGACTTCTCCGCGAATTTCCTCGGCGGCAGTGCGCAGGGCATCGGCAGCCGGGCCGTGTGGAATTTCTACAATGCGAGCAACCTGACCATCCGCAACCAGTTCGGCGGCAGCGTGCTGGCGCCCAATGCGAGCTTCACCAACTACAACAACATCGAAGGCACGGTCGTGGTGAGTTCCCTGAACCAGCGCGGCGAGGTCCATCTGCAGCCCTTGAACGCTTCCCTGCCCAGTGCCCGTGCGCCGCTCGTCCCGCCCGCCAACGCGGTGCCCGAGCCCGGCTCGTTTGCGCTGTTGCTCGCCGCGTTGGGTGCGCTGGCAGTGTTCCGGCGCGCGGCTGCACGGCCGCGCGAGGCGCACGCGGGCTGAGTGTCGGCGGCGGACCCCGGCGGCGCGTTAAACTCCGCCGGAACAAGCCGTGTCCGCGAGGCCCCGATGAGCAAGCCCGTTTTCTGGCGCGACCCCGCGCTGCCTCATGTCGAATTGAGAAAGGTCGATGACGGCCGGAGCGTCTGCTACGCTCCCCATGCGCATGCCGAATGGTCGATGGGGGCGATCGTCCGCGGCGAGAGCAGCTTCGTCTGCGGGCACCGTCGCTACCATGTTGAGGCCGGCACGCTGGTGCTCATCAACCCTGAATGGGTGCATGCCTGCAATCCGCTCGAAGGCGGGCCGTGGGCGTATCTCATGCTGTACATCGACGCGCAGTGGCTTGCCGGCCTGCGTTGCCGGCTCGGCCTGGTCCGCACGCCGGAATGGCAGGATCTGGCGCCCGACGTGATGCGCTCGCCCGCAGTCTTCGAGGCTTTCGTCGGCCTCGCCGCATGCCTGCTCGACCCTGCTCCGTCCGCGGCGCGGAAGAATGCCCGCCTCGTCGCCTTTCTGTCGGATATCCTGCCCCGCCTTGCCGTGTGCGAGGCCGCGAGGACGGCGCCGGCACGGCTGAGCGCGGTGGCGGACTATCTGGATGCGCATTGCGCCGGCGACGTATCGCTCGATGCGCTGTGCCGGCGGGCCGACGTCAGCCCTGGGCATCTGATCCGCAGCTTCAAGCGCTACTTCCGCATGACGCCGCACGCCTACGCGATCAATCGCCGGGTCCGGCTCGGCCAGCGGGCGCTGCGGAACGGGAGTCCGATTGCCGATGCCGCGCTCGAGAGCGGGTTCTCGGATCAGGCCCATTTCCAGCGCATGTTCAAGCGGCTGCTGGCCGCTACGCCCGGGCAGTATCGCCAGCCTTCAGTCGATGAGGAGGAAGATGCAACTGCCCGCGAGCAAGGCGGCGAGCACGCGATTCATCGCGCGTAGCCTGGATGGGCGGGTGATGCGGCGCCGCAGGAAGGCGCCGGCAAAGACCCAGCAGGCGAGCGAGGCCCAGCAGATCGGCGCGTAAAGCGCGGCGAACAGTGCCAGCTCCTCCAGAACCGCTCCCCTCGTGTAGGCGCCGATGCCTGACGCGGCGGCCAGCCAGGCTTTCGGATTGAGCCACTGCATGAGGGCGCCGGCCATGAAGCCCGGCGGCGCATCGGCGTTTCGCGCGTCGAGGGCGCCGTCGTCCCGCGCGAGCTGCCAGCTCAGATAAAGCAGGAAGGCGATGCCGCTCCAGCGTAGCAGCGTCGCCAGCAGCGGCAGTTGCGCCATGGCGGTGGCGAGCCCCAGGCCGACCGCGGCGAAGAGCGCGATGAAGCCTGCCGTTGCGCCGCTGACGAAGCCCAGGCTTGCCCGTACGCCGTAGCGGGTGCCGCTGCCGAGGCAGACCATGTTGACCGGGCCGGGGGAAATCGAGGCGGCGAGGGCGAACGCCGACATGGGAAGGATCAGCGCAAGGCTCATTCACGGGCTCCTGGGTAATCGAGGGCCGTGAATGTTGAAGCGCCTGCCGTCCGCGGTCTTGAACGGAATTGATGTCGGGCCGGCGGATGCGCGGCAGGTGCCTAGCGGCTGCCGCCGCCCCCTTCCTTGGCGAGCGCCTTGCGCATGCGGCGCAGCCCCATGAAGACGAAGCTTGCGATCACGGGAATGGATGCAGCGGTGATGCTCTCCGGCGTCAGGGGGGCGATGAGCGTCTTCGCCCCCTTGGCGACGTAATTCACCAGTTGCGAGGCGTAGTAGGTGATCGCCACCACCGATAGGCCTTCCACCGTCTCCTGCAGATGGAGCTGGATCTTGGCGCGGCGGTTCATCTGCGCCAGCAGCTCCTGGTTCTGGCGTTCCAGTTCGATGTCCACCCGGGTGCGCAGCAGCTGCGAATTGCGCGCGATGCGCGCCGACAGATCGTCCTGCCGGCGGGCAATGGAGGTACAGGTGTCGATGGCTGGCACCAGGCGGCGGTCCATGAATTCGCTGATCGGCGAAAAGCCGGGCAGGCGCTCCTCGCGCAGATCCTCGATACGCCGGCGCACCAGCCGGTAGTAAGCCGCAGCCGCGCCGAAACGGAAAGTGGTGCGTGCCACCGAGCGCTCCACTTCGGCGGCGAGCCGCGACAGGCGGGTCAGGATCGCGCGGTCGTCCTCGGCGCTGCGCGCCTGGTCCATGCCGTCCATCAGGTCCGCCAGTTCGTCTTCGGCGCGCGATACCAGGCGGCCGACTTCCTTCGCCACCGGAAATGCGAGCAGGGCCATGACGCGATAGGTCTCGATCTCCACCAGACGCTGCGCGATGCGGCCGGCCTGGCGTGGCGTGAGATGGTCGTCCAGCACGAGGAAGTGGGAGAAGCCTTCGTGCAGGTGGAAATCGGTCAGCACCCAGCCGGCGCCGCCGGCCACCTGCGAGGCGACCAGGGCCTGGCCGTGGGCCGATTGTTGATGCAGCACGCTTTGCGGCGGCACGTCGGCGGTGCTGCGCACCTCGATGTGGGTGGCCGCGATCAACTGGCCGGGGATCGCCTCGCGCCAGGCGGCGGGCACGTGCAGCAGCGCGTAGTCGCCGGCACCGGCCGCCGAGGGGGCGGAGCGGCGGAAGAAGCAGTAGCTGGAAAACTCGTTGTGCCGCTCCCACTTCAGGCGGAAGCCGTCCGCTTGCAGCAGGACATGGCCGGAGCGGTGGTCGGGTGCCGGCAGGCCCAGTTGCTCCGCCAGCGCCTGCAGATGGTCGGTTTCGCGTTCGGCGCTGCCTTCGTGGTGGATGAAGGCGAGGTAGGTGACGAACTCCGGAGTCTCCAGCGCGACGGGGGGCCGGGCATGGATTTCGTCGCTGAGGGTCCGGCGCAGGGGGTGCTGTTCGAACGGGGGCATGGATTCGCTGCGGGCGCCGCGGCGCCCCGCGTGGTTTGGGGAAGGCGCATTCTTGCCCATCGTTTCAGGCGGTGACAAGCGCCTGGCCGGGCGGCAAGAAAAAACGCGCCCGGCGGGCGCGTTCCGGATGTCGGGGACCGAGGCGTTCAGCGCACGACCTGGGCTAGCTCGCCAGCCTTGTAGCGGGCAGCCATGCTTTCCAGCGAGATGGGCTTGATCCTGCTGGCCATGCCGGCGCTGCCGAAGGCCTCGAAGCGTGCCTTGCACACCAGCTTGGCAGCTTCGCGCGCGGGCTTGTTGAACTCGCGCGGGTCGAACTTGGAGGGATGCTCGACCAGGAACTTGCGGATCGCGCCGGTCATCGCCAGGCGGATGTCGGTGTCGATGTTGATCTTGCGCACGCCGTACTTGATGCCCTCGACGATTTCCTCGACCGGCACGCCGTAGGTTTCCTTCATGTCGCCGCCGTACTGGCGGATGATCTCGAGCAGCTCCTGCGGCACCGAACTGGAGCCGTGCATCACCAGGTGGGTGTTGGGCAGGCGGGCGTGGATGGCCTTGACACGCTCGATGGAGAGGATGTCGCCGGTGGGCTTGCGGCTGAATTTGTAGGCGCCGTGGCTGGTGCCGATAGCGATGGCCAGCGCGTCGCAGTCGGTCTGCTTGACGAAGTCGGCGGCCTGGTCGGGGTCGGTCAGCATCTGCGAGTGGTCGAGCGTGCCTTCGGCGCCGACGCCGTCTTCCTCGCCGGCCTGGCCGGTTTCGAGCGAGCCGAGGCAGCCGAGCTCGCCTTCGACGCTGACGCCGATGGCATGCGAGAACTTCGCTACTTCACGGGTGACGGCGACGTTGTATTCGTAGGACGAAGGGGTCTTGCCGTCTTCCAGCAGTGAGCCGTCCATCATCACGCTGGAGAAGCCGGAGCGGATTGCGCCCATGCAGATCGCCGGGCTCTGACCGTGATCCTGGTGCATGACGACCGGGATGTGCGGATAGGCTTCGACGGCGGCGTCGATCAGGTGGCGCAGGAAGGCTTCGCCGGCGTATTTGCGGGCACCGGCCGAGGCCTGCATGATCACCGGGCTGTCGCACTCGGACGCCGCTTCCATGATGGCCTGGACCTGTTCGAGGTTGTTGACGTTGAACGCGGGCAGGCCATAGCTGTGTTCGGCGGCGTGGTCGAGCAGCTGGCGCATGGAAACGAGGGGCATGTAGGTTCTCCTGGTGGCTGGCGGGTGGGCTGGGGGCATTCCGGAAAGGGGCGCTTTGGCGCTCAGCCTCGTATTCTAATACGAGCCATGCCGATGCGCTGCGCGGGCCGGTTGGCGGGTACAGCATACCCGTTCCGCCGCAAGGGAAACGGCCCTGGGGATGCCCGGGCCGTTCGATGGCTCCGTTGCGGGTGCGGATCGGCGCCGGAGTTCGGTCTGCGTCGCCACGCCAGGGCGTCCGGTGACGGGAACGCCGCGCTTGCCGGAAGGCGCGCGGCGCGGTCCGCGTCTTGCCGTCCGCGCTGCCGGCGGCGTGGTTTTCGTCCGGATTTCCGGACGAAAATCCGGCCCGCCGTCCGGAATTCCGTCTTTTGGTCTGCATCCATTCTTTTTTATTCAATCAAAACATTAATTTATGGCGTCCTGCCATTGGCACGCGGCGTGCAATGCATACCCGGCTCTTGCCGATTCGCGACGAGCCCACTTCAAAGGAGACAGACTGTGAACACGACGACCATTCGTATGGAGCATGACCTGCTTGGCGATCGCGAGGTACCCGCGTCGGCCTACTACGGCGTGCATACGCTGCGCGCTTGCGAGAACTTCCCGATCACGGGCATCACCATCGCCGTCTATCCCGATCTGATCCGCGCCCTGGCGCAGATCAAGAAGGCCGCCGCCGAGGCCAACCGCCAGCTCGGCCTGCTCGATGGGCGCCGCTGCGAGGCGATTGCCGCAGCCTGCGACGAACTCGTCGAAGGGAAGTTGCATGAACAGTTCGTCGTCGACGTCATCCAGGGCGGGGCGGGGACCTCGACCAACATGAACGCCAACGAGGTGATCGCCAACCGCGCGCTCGAGCTGCTGGGCCATGGGCGCGGCGAGTATGCTTACCTGCACCCGAACGAGCATGTGAACATGGGCCAGTCGACCAACGACGTCTACCCGACCGCGCTCAAGCTCGCCACGTATGCAGGCATCTTTCGTCTCGTCGATGCCATGGCCTACCTGCGCCAGGCTTTCGAGCGCAAGGCGGAGGAGTTCGCCGACGTCCTCAAGATGGGGCGCACCCAGCTCCAGGATGCAGTGCCGATGACGCTGGGGCAGGAGTTCTCCACCTATGCCGTGATGCTGGGCGAGGATGAGGGGCGGCTGAGGGAGGCGGCGCTGCTAATCCGCGAGATCAACCTCGGCGCGACCGCGATCGGCACCGGCATCAACGCTCACCCCGAATACGCGGCATTGGCCTGCCACCTGCTGGCCGAGATCAGCGGCGTGCCGGTCGTCACTGCGCCGAACCTGATCGAGGCGACGCAGGACTGCGGCGCCTTCGTCCAGTTGTCCGGCGTCCTCAAGCGTGTCGCGGTCAAGCTGTCCAAGGTCTGCAACGACCTGCGCCTGCTGTCTTCCGGGCCGCGCGCCGGCCTGGGCGAGATCAACCTGCCGGCGCGCCAGGCCGGATCCTCGATCATGCCGGGCAAGGTGAACCCGGTGATTCCGGAGGTGATGAACCAGATCGCGTTCGAGGTCATCGGCAACGACCTGACGGTGAGCTTCGCGGCCGAGGCCGGGCAACTGCAGCTGAATGCCTTCGAGCCCGTCATCGCCCACAGCCTGTTCAAGAGCGTGCTGCACCTGACCAACGGTTGCCGCGTGCTCGCCGACCATTGCGTCGACGGCATCACCGCCAACCGCGACCTGCTGCGCGCGTCGGTCGAGCGCTCCATCGGCATTGTCACCGCGCTGAATCCCTACATCGGCTACGCGCATGCCACCGAGGTGGCGGCCGACGCCTTCCGCAGCGGCCGCGGCGTGGCGGAGGTCGTCCTCGAGCGCGGGCTGATGAGCGCGGAGGCGCTGGCCGAGGTGCTGCGCCCCGAGGTGCTGACCCGCCCGCAGCCGATTCCCGCCCGGGCCTGAGCCGCGGCGCGACAACACAACTCGAAAGGAACGCGACATGAAGATGAATCGCTTGACGACCTGGATCGTCATTGCAATGGTGCTGGGCGTCGCCGTCGGCTACGCCTGCAACACGATGGCCGGCAGCGCCGAGGCCGCGAAGGAGATCGCCGGATACTTCGCGGTGCTGACCGACATCTTTCTGCGCATGATCAAGATGATCATCGCGCCGCTGGTGTTCGCGACCCTGGTGGCCGGTCTGGCCAACATGGGCGACTCAAGGACCGTCGGGCGCATCGGCAGCCGCGCGGTACTGTGGTTCGTCGGCGCGTCGCTGCTGTCCCTGATGATCGGGCTGACCGTGGCCAACCTGCTGCAGCCCGGCGCCACCCTGGGCGTGGCGCTGCCCGAGGTGGGCGCCGCCACCGACCTGAAGACCGGCGCGCTCAATCTCAAGAATTTCATCACCCAGGTGTTCCCCAAGAGCATCGTCGAGTCGATGGCGAACAACGCCATCCTGCAGATCCTCGTCTTCGCGGTGTTCTTCGGGCTGGCGCTGGGCAACCTGCACAACCAGACGGCACGCTCGCTGGTCGGCACCATGGATGACATCGTCCATGTGATGCTCAAGGTCACCGACTACGTGATGCGGGTGGCGCCGGTCGGCGTGTTCGCCGCCGTCGCGGGGGCGATCACGACGCAGGGCCTGGGCATGCTGGCGGTGTTCGGCAAGTTCATGCTGTGCTTCTATGCGGCGCTGGCGGTGCTGTGGGCGGTGCTGATCTTCGCCGGCTACGTCGTCCTGGGGCGCGAGGTGTTCCGCCTGCTCAAGCTGGTACGCAACCCGATGCTGCTCGGCTTCTCGACGGCGAGCAGCGAGTCGGCCTATCCCAAGCTGATGGAGCAGCTCGAAAAGTTCGGCATCAAGAACCGCGTGACCGGCTTCGTGCTGCCGCTGGGCTATTCCTTCAATCTCGACGGCTCGATGATCTACACCTCGTTCGCTGCGCTCTTCATCGCCCAGGCGTATGGCATCGAGATGTCGCTGGCGAGCCAGATCACCATGCTGCTGGTGCTGATGGTGTCGAGCAAGGGAATCGCCGGCGTGCCGCGCTCGGCGCTGGTCGTCGTTGCGGCCGTGCTGCCGATGTTCGGCCTGCCCGAGGCCGGTGTGCTGCTGATTCTCGGCATCGACCATTTCCTCGACATGGGGCGCACCGTGACCAATGTGCTCGGCAACGCGATCGCCACCGCGGTGGTCGCCAAGTGGGAAGGCGCCATCGACCCGGTCGCCCCCGAACTGGCCGAGGCCGAGGACGCGCTGCCGGCCCCCGAAGACATGCTTCCGCAGCCGGCCTGACGCCGTGACGCATGGTTCCGGCGCCCATGCCGCGGGTGCCGGCTTCCGCTCCCGGGCCCGGCGTGTCGCGCCGGGCCGTTTCGTCGAGTGCAGGGTTTCATTATGATCGATTGGTACATCCTCGCGCCCGCCGCGTTCTTCGCCGGCATGGTCGACGCGGTGGTCGGCGGCGGCGGGCTGATCCAGATCCCGGTGTTGTTGTCGCAGTTCCCGCAGGCGCCGATCGCGACCCTGTTCGGCACCAACAAGGTTTCGAGCATCGCCGGCACCGGGGCATCGCTGTGGCGCTATGCGCGCAGCGTCCGCATTCCGTGGGGCGTGGTGCTGCCTGCGACGGTCGCGGCTCTGGTCGGCGCATGGGGCGGCGCGGCGCTGGTGTCGTGGCTGCCGCGCGAGATGATGCGTCCCCTGATCGTCGTGCTGATGGTGGCGGTGGCGATCTATACCTTCATGAAGAAGGACTTCGGCCACCGCGCGACGCGGACGCTGACCGCGGCCGACCGCTGGAAGGGTATCGCCTTCGGGGGCCTGATCGGGGTGTACGACGGCTTCTTCGGCCCGGGCACCGGCAGCTTCCTGCTGTTCGGCTTTGTGCGGCTGTTCGGCATGGATTTCGTGCAGGGCTCGGCAAGCGCCAAGGTGCTCAACTTCGCCACCAACCTGTCGGCCATCGCCTATTTCGCCAGCGACGGCCCCATCCTCTGGCAGGTGGGGCTGGTCATGGCGGCCTGCAATCTCGCCGGGGCCTACCTGGGCACCCGTCTTGCGCTCAAGCATGGCGCGGGCTTCATCCGCAAGGCCTTCATCGGGGTGGTGATCGTGCTGATCGTCAAGCAACTGGCCGATCTCGCCAATTGATGCGGCCGCCTCCCGGGCTTAACCTAGGCTGGCGCCGCGTGCGCCATCCTGCCTTTCCTTGAGCCCGTTCGACCGGGCAGGTCCACCATGTTCTTCCGCGCTCGTTCCCTGGTGCTGTCGCTGTTCTGTGCCGCGCTGGTCGGCCTGAGCGGATTCTCGGCCTACCTGGCCGTGCAGCGCTTCGGCATCGCCGAACTGCAGGCGACCGGGCTGCACCGGCTCGACCTGTACGCCGCGAGCCTCGAACGCGAGATCGGCAAGTACGCTTTCCTTCCCGGCACGCTGAGCCTGGAGCAAGAGGTCCTCGACCTGCTCGCCGGGCCGGCGGGCGGCGAGGCCGCCAAGCGCGTCAATGTCCATCTGGAGAAGCTCAACGCGCGCGCCGGCACGCTGTCGATCTATGTCATCGACGCGCACGGGCGGGTCCTGGCGGCCAGCAACTGGCGCCAGGCCGACAGCTTCGTCGGCGAGGACCTTTCGTTCCGTCCCTACTTCCGCGATGCGATGGCCAGCGGTACGGGGCGCTTCTTCGGCATCGGCACCACGCGTGGAGACCCGGGCTACTATCTAGCCGCCAGGCTGGCGGGCAGCGAGGGAGACGAGGGCGTGCTGGGGGTCGCCGTGGTCAAGGTCAGCCTCGAGCAACTGGAAAAATCATGGTCGACCGTGGAGGCGCCGGTGCTGGTCGCGGACGAGAACGGGGTCGTCATCCTGTCCGCCGTCGCGGGCTGGAAATTCACGCTGCTGCGCTCCCTGGATGAACGCATGCGCGCTGCCTTCGACCACACCCAGCAGTACAACCGCCGTGCGCTGCAGCCGCTCGGCATGCGCGAGATCGCGGCCTACGGGCATGATGCCCGGCTGGTGCGGATCGTCGGCGATGACGCGGAAGCCGTCTCCGTCTACCCGGTCAGCGGGCGCTTCCTGGCCCAGTCGCGCGCCATGGCCGATACGCGATGGACGCTGACGGTGCTGTCGCAGCTCGAACAGGTCGACAGCCTCGCGCAGAGCCGCGCGGCGCTGGCGGCGATCGCCGCGGCCTGCCTGTGCCTGCTGGCGGCCGTGGTCGCGGAGCGGCGGCGCCATCTGCGCCACCGGCTCGCCGCGCGCGAGACCCTGCAAAAAGCCTATGACGAACTTGAGCACAAGGTCGAGGCGCGTACCGCCGATCTGTCCGCCGCCAACCACAAGCTGCAAGACGAGATCTCCGAACGCATCCGGGCGGAGCGCACGCTGCGGGCCGCGCAGGAAGAACTGATCCAGGCCGGCAAGCTGGCGGTGATCGGGCAATTGTCCACCGGCATCGCCCACGAACTGAACCAGCCGCTCGCCGCGCTGCGGACCCTGTCGGCCAATGCCGGGCGCTTTCTCGAGCGGGGGGACGCCGATACCGCGCGTGCGAACCTGGCACGCATCGCCGAACTGGCCGACCGCATGGGGCGCATCACTGGCCAGCTGCGCAGTTTCGCGCGCAAGTCGAACGGCCTGTCCGAGCCGGTCAGGCTGGGGCAGGCGCTGGATAATGTCCTGGCCTTGCTCGAAGCGCGGCTGCGGCGCAGCGCGACGGTGGTGGAGCGCCATGGGCCGCGCGAGGAGGCGGTGGTATCGTGCGACCCCAATCGGCTCGAACAGGTACTGGTCAACCTGGTGGGCAATGCGCTCGATGCGATGGCGGGGCAGCCGCGGCCGCGCATCGAGCTGGACTGGGACTGCGCGGACGGCGCCGTCCGCCTGCAGATCCGCGACCATGGCCCGGGCCTCAGCGACGAGGCGTGCTCGCACCTGTTCGAGCCCTTCTTCACCACCAAGCAGGCGGGCGACGGCCTGGGGCTCGGGCTGGCCATTTCCGCCGGCATCGTGCGCGATTCCGGCGGCAGCCTGCAGGGCGCGAACCATCCGGACGGCGGCGCCGTCTTCACGCTCGAACTTCCGCTTGCCCACTGCCATGACTGAAGAACTCAAGACCCTCATCATCGAAGACGATCCGGACGTGGCGCTGGGCTGCCGGCAGGCGCTGCAGCTCGAAGGGCTTGCCGCCGAGTGCGCCGGCAGCGCCGAGCAGGGCCTGCGGCGCCTGGGGGCGGATTTCGCCGGCGTCGTCGTCAGCGACATCCGCCTGCCGGGCAAGGACGGCATGAGCCTGCTGCGCGAACTGCAGCGCGCCGATCCGGAGCTGCCGGTGGTGCTGATCACCGGCCACGGCGACATCTCGATGGCGGTGCAGGCGATGAAGGATGGCGCCTACGATTTCCTGCAGAAGCCATTCGCCCCCGAGCATCTGGTCGATACCGTCCGCCGTGCGCTCGAAAAGCGCCGCCTGGTGCTGGAGGTGCGCGCGTTGCGCCGCCGGCTGGCGCAGCGCGACCTGCTGGAGGCGCGCTTGATCGGGAATTCGCCGGGCATGGCCGGCGTGCGCGCGCTGATCGGCAACCTCGCCGGCAGCGCGGCGGACGTGCTGATCCACGGCGAGACGGGGACCGGCAAGGAGCTGGTGGCGCGCTGCCTGCACGAGGCCGGCCCGCGCCGCGGCGGCAACTTCGTCGCGATCAACTGCGGCGGGCTGCCGGAAACCCTGTTCGACAGCGAGATCTTCGGCCATGAGGCCGGGGCCTACACGGGGGCCGGCAAGCGCCGCATCGGCAAGATCGAGCATGCCAACGGCGGCACGCTGTTCCTCGACGAGATCGAGACCATGCCGCTGCCGATGCAGATCAAGCTGCTGCGCGTGCTGCAGGAACGCACGCTGGAGCGCCTCGGTTCGAACACCGCGATTCCGATCGATTGCCGCATCGTCGCCGCGACCAAGGAAGATCTGCTGGCGCTGGCCGGGCAGGGGCGCTTTCGCGCCGACCTGTACTACCGTCTGTCCGTCGCCACCGTGCCGCTGCCGCCGCTGCGCGAGCGGCGGGAGGACATTGCGCTGCTGTTCGAGCATTTCCTGCTGCAGGCGGCGGCCCGGCACGATCGCCCGGTGCCGCAGATGACGCAAGGACGCATCCGGCAACTGGTCGGCTACCACTGGCCGGGCAACGTCCGCGAACTGAGGAATGTCGCCGATCGCTGCGTGCTCGGCATCGAGGCGGGTTCGCCGCCGTTCGGCGAGGTCCCGGGGGAAGGGCCGCGCGCACTGGCCGCGACCGTCGAGGCCTTCGAGCGCGCCCTGATCGCCGATGCGCTGCGCCGGCACGGCAGCCTGGCGCGCACCGCCGAGGCGCTGGCGGTCGCCAAGACCACGCTCCACGACAAGGTGCGCAAGTACGGCCTCGGGGATTGAGGTCCGGACGGGGCCAGCCGCCCGGTCTAGAAGTCGTGGGCGCCCGAGGCGCCAGGGCGATGGTCGCCGACACGCACGATCTTGAGGGTGTTGGTGCCGCCGGAGGCGCCGATCGGCTCGCCGATGGTGAGCACGATCAGGTCGCCGTAATCGACCACGCCCTGTTCGAGCAGGATCTGCTCGGCCTCCCACAGCAGCACGTCGCGGTCCTGGTGGGTCTGGCTCATCAGCAGCGGGTAGACGTCGCGGTACAGCGTCATCTGGTTGCGCGCGCGGACTTCGGGCGTGAGCGCGTAGATCGGCACGCCGCAGTTCAGGCGGCTCATCCACAGGGCGGTCGAGCCAGTCTGCGTGAGCGAGGCGATGGCCTTCACCTTCAGGTGGTAGGCGGTCCACATCGCCGCCATCGCGATCGACTGGTCGATGCGGGTGAACACCCGGTTCAGCACCTCCCGGTCGAGCGTCACCTCGTTCGACTTCTCGGCCTCCAGGCAGACCCGGCTCATGGCCTCGACGACCTCGACCGGAAAGCGGCCCGATGCGGTCTCGGCCGACAGCATCACCGCGTCGGTGCCGTCGAGCACCGCGTTGGCGACGTCCGAGACCTCGGCGCGGGTCGGCACCGGGCTGGAGATCATCGATTCCATCATCTGCGTGGCGGTGATCGTGAGCTTGTTGCGGTCGCGCGCGGCGCGCAGCATCTTCTTCTGCAGCGCGGGCACGGCGGCGTCGCCCACCTCGACGGCGAGATCGCCGCGCGCCACCATGATGCCGTCGGAGGCGTCGAGGATCTCGTCGAGGTTGGCGACCGCTTCGGTACGCTCGATCTTCGCGATCAGCAGCGCATCGCCGCCGCCCGCCGCGCGCATCAACTGGCGGGCCATGTACATGTCGGCCGCGCTCTTGGGGAAGGAGACGGCGACGAAATCGACGCCGATCTGCGCCGCGGTGCGGATGTCGTCCATGTCCTTCGCGGTCAGCGCCGGTGCCGTCAGGCCGCCGCCCTGGCGGTTGATGCCCTTGTTGTTCGACAACTCGCCGCCCACCTTGACGGTGGTGTGGATCTCGCGGCCGGCTACCCGCTGCACGCCGAGCTTGATGCGGCCGTCGTCGAGCAGCAGCACGTCGCCGGGCTTCACGTCCTTGGGCAGATCCTTGTAATCCAGCCCGACGCGCTGCATGTTGCCCAGCTCACAGCCGGCATCGAGGATGAAGGGCATGTCGCGCTCGAGCACGATGCGGCCGTCGGCAAACTTGCCGATACGGATCTTCGGTCCTTGCAGGTCGGCGAGGATGCCGACCGGACGGCCGACCAGTGCCGCGGCATGGCGGATCGCCGTGGCGCGGGCGACGTGATCGTCGGCCTTGCCGTGGGAGAAGTTCATGCGCACGACGTCGATGCCGGCGCTGACCATGCGTTCGAGCACCTGCGGGTCGGAAGAGGCGGGGCCGAGCGTGGCGACGATCTTGGTATGGCGTGACATGGCTTCTCCCCTATGCATGTTCTGGTGCCGGTCGATGCGCATCGTACGGCCTGCCGCATCGCTTTGCATTCTAAACCGGAGCCTGGCGATGGCTTGTGGTGCCGCGGAATCATCAGAGGATGAGCCGCCTAACGCGATTGCATGTGATGAAATGGAAAAATCATGCGGCAGTGACTAGACTGGGGTCTGGCAGACGAGCATGAGGGAAGGATTCATGGACCTGACAGTCGTTCTTGGCCTGATCATTGCGTTGCTGTGCTTCGCCGCGTGGACCAGTCTGCGCCGGCGGACACAGCCACTGCCGGTGCGCGCGGGCATGCCGAACCATCCGTACCACTGCGTCACGATCGAAGCCAGAGACAGCGGCTGTGATGCCGTGCGCAGGATGGCGGGCGAGCGCTTCCTTGCCGCGCGCGCTCCCCGGCTGCCCTTGCCCGGTTGCAGGCGCGGAAACTGTGAATGCATCTACCTGCATTACGAAGACCGCCGCCACCATAATCGCCGGGACCCCTACGTCCATGCCCAGCGCATGCAGTTCACCGACGTGCCGCAAGACCGCCGAAACACGCCCGGTCGGCGCAAGACCGATTTGCTGGTCCATCCGATGCTCTGAGCCGGCCTCGGAGGAAGGCGCCGCCACCATCCGCTTCCCGCGTGCCGAGAACAAACAAGGGGACGCCTCGGCGTCCCCTTCTGGTGCTTCGGCCCGCCTGTTCCTCAGCCGGTGTAGCGTTCTTCCAGGGCGGCGATCGCAGGCAGGGTCTTGCCCTCCAGGAACTCCAGGAAGGCGCCGCCGCCGGTCGAGATGTAGCCCACGTCGTCGGCGATGTGGAACTTGGCGATGGCCGCCAGGGTGTCGCCGCCCCCCGCGATGGAAAAGGCTTCGGAGTGGGCGATGGCCGAAGCCATCATCTTCGTGCCGCCGGCGAACTGGGGCAGCTCGAAGACGCCGACCGGGCCGTTCCACACGATGGTGCCGGCGTTGGCGATGATCTCGGCCAGCTTGGCCGAGGTCTTGGGGCCCACGTCCAGGATGCGGTCGTGCGGGCCGACCTCGTCCACCGAGATGCGGTTGGCGCGTGCCAGCGCGGACACTTCGTCGGCGACGACGACGTCGGCCGGCAGGGGCACCTCGGCGCCGCGCTCCTTCATCATGTCCATGATGGCCTGGGCTTCCTTGACCAGCTCGGTCTCGGCCAGCGATTCGCCGATGCGCTTGCCCGATGCCAGCAGGAAGGTGTTGGCGATGCCGCCGCCGACGATGAGCTGGTCCACCTTGTCGGCCAGCGACTTGAGGATGGTGAGCTTGGACGACACCTTGGAGCCGCCGACGATGGCGACCAGCGGACGCTTCGGGTTGTGCAGCGCCTTGCCCAGCGCATCGATCTCGGCCCCCATCAGCATGCCGGCGCAGGCCACGGGCGCAAAGCGGGCGATGCCGTGGGTGGTGGCCTCGGCGCGATGGGCGGTGCCGAAGGCGTCATTGACGTAGACGTCGCACAGCGCGGCCATCTTCTTCGCCAGCTCTTCGTTGTCCTTCTTCTCGCCCTTGTTGCAGCGGCAGTTCTCGAGCAGCACGACTTCGCCCGGCTTGACCTCGAAGCCGCCATCGACCCAGTCGGCGATCAGCTTGACCGGCTTGTTCAGCAACTGGCCCAGACGCACGGCGACCGGCGCCAGGGTGTCGTCGGGGCCGACCGTGCCTTCGGTCGGGCGGCCGAGGTGGGAGGTGACCATCACCGCCGCGCCCTTGTCCAGGCAGTACTGGATGGACGGGATGGAGGCGCGGATGCGGGTGTCCTCGGTGATGTTGCCGGCATCGTCCTGCGGCACGTTGAGGTCGGCGCGGATGAAGACCTTCTTGCCGCGCACGTCGAGTTCGTTGAGCTTCTTGACTTGCATGATCGTGTGAGTCTCGTGAAAACGCCCTGCGGGGCAGGGCGTTGGTGAATTGCGATTGCTTGCCGGCTTACTTGGCGGCGACGAAGGCGCGGGCGGCGTCGAGCATGCGGCAGGAATAACCCCATTCGTTGTCGTACCAGGCCAGCACCTTGACCAGCACCGAGCCGTCCTCGCCCTTGATGACGCGGGTCTGGGTGGCGTCGAAGGTGGAGGATACCGTGGTGTGGTTGAAGTCGGAGGACACCAGCGGCTCGGTGTTGACGGCCAGGATGCCCTTCAGCGGGCCGTTGGCGGCGGCGGTCATCAGCTCGTTGATCTCTTCCTTGGTGGTGGCGCGCTCGGCGGTGAAGGTGAGGTCGACCAGCGAGACGTTGATGGTCGGCACGCGCAGGGCGAAGCCGTCCACCTTGCCGACGAGCTGCGGCAGCACCAGGCCGACGGCCTTGGCGGCGCCGGTCTTGGTCGGGATGATATTGGCGGCGGCGGCGCGGGCGCGGCGCAGGTCCTTGTGGCGCACGTCCACGGTGACCTGGTCGTTGGTGTAGGCGTGGATGGTGGTCATCAGGCCCTGCTTGATGCCGACGCTGTCGGCCAGGATCTTGGCCACCGGGGCCAGGCAGTTGGTGGTGCACGAAGCGTTGGAGACCACGGTGTGGCCGGCCTTCAGCGCGCCTTCGTTGACGCCCATGACGATGGTGGTGTCGACGTCGTCGCCGCCCGGCGCCGAGATCAGCACGCGGCGGGCGCCCTGGTCGAGCAGGGCCTGGGCCTTGGCCTTGGTGGTGTAGGCGCCGGTGCATTCCAGCAGCACGTCCACGCCGTGGCTGCCCCAGTTGACGCCCTTCGGGTCCTTGGTGGAGTAGAAGGGGATCTTCTTGCCGTCGATGATGATGGTGTTCTCGCCCTCGGTGTCGACCGGGGTGGCGAAGCGGCCGTGGGTGGTGTCGTACTTGAGCAGGTGGGCGTTGGTGGCCAGATCGCCGGAGGCGTTGATGGCGACCACTTCGAATTCGTTCTGCAGCCCTTGTTCGTAGATGGCGCGCAGCGTGCAGCGACCGATACGACCGAAACCGTTGATGGCGACCTTGATGCTCATCGATTCTTCTCCCTCACTAGATGTACGAAACCGGATTCACGTTGCCTGCAGCGCCCCGGCGGACGGTGCGCCGATGTTCTTGTCTGCCCGCCTGCTCAGGCGAGAACCTTCCTGACCGCGGCCGCCACGGCTTCGGCGGTGATGCCGAAGAGCTTGAACAGCTCGCCGGCCGGGGCGGATTCGCCAAAGCGGTCGATGCCGACGACTTCGCCTTCGAGGCCCACATACTTGCGCCAGCCGTCGGTGACGCCGGCTTCGACGGCCACGCGGGGCAGGCCCTTGGGCAGCACGCCCGCTTTCCAGGCGTCGTCCTGGCGGTCGAAGACGTTGGTGCTCGGCATGGAGACGACGCGGACGGCGATGCCTTCGCCGGCCAGCGTTTTCTGCGCGGAGACCGCCAACGCGACTTCGGAGCCGGTCGCTATGATAACGGCTTGGGCGGCCACCGTCTGCGAGCCGTTGCCCGCTTCGGACAGGACGTAGCCGCCGCGCCGGATGCCGGCCACCTGCGCGGCATCGCGGGCCTGGAAGGGCAGGTTCTGGCGTGAGAAGCACAGGCTGCTCGGGCCGGTTCTGCGTTCGACGGCGCAGGCCCAGGCCACGGCCGATTCGGTCGTGTCGCAGGGGCGCCAGACATCCATGTTGGGGATCAGGCGCAGCGTGGCGATCTGCTCCACCGGCTGGTGGGTGGGGCCGTCCTCGCCGAGGCCGATCGAGTCGTGCGTGAACACGAAGACCTGGCGGATCTTCATCAGCGCGGCCATGCGCAGGGCGTTGCGCGCGTATTCGCTGAACATCAGGAACGTGGCGGTGTAGGGGATCAGGCCGCCATGCAGGCTGGCGCCGTTGGCGATCGCGGCCATGCCGAATTCGCGCACCCCGTAATACACGTAGTTGCCGCCGCTATTCTTGCGGACGCCCCTGGCGCCGGACCACAGCGTGAGGTTGGAGCCGGCGAGGTCGGCCGAGCCGCCGAGCAGTTCGGGCAGCCTGGGCGCATAGGCTTCGATGCTGTTCTGGCTGGCCTTGCGCGTGGCGATGGTCTCGGCCTTGTCGATGACCTTGGCGAGCACAGCCTCGACGTGGGCATTCCAGTCGGCGGGCAGATCGCCGGCCATGCGGCGTTCGAATTCGGCGGCGAGTTCGGGATGGGCGGCGCGGTAGGAAGCGAAGCGGGCGTTCCACTGCGCTTCGGCCGCGGCGCCCTTGGCGCGCGCATCCCAGGCGGCGTAGATCTCGGCCGGGATCTCGAACGGCGGGTGGTTCCAGCCGATGTGGGCGCGCGCGGCCTCGATCTCGGCAGCGCCGAGCGGGGCGCCGTGGACGTCGTGGCTGTCCTGCTTGTTGGGGGCGCCGGCGCCGATGATGGTCTTGCAGCAGATCAGCGTGGGCTGCGCGGTATTGCCCTTGGCCTGCTGGATGGCGGCTTCGATCGCCGCCGGGTCGTGGCCTTGCACATCGCGGATCACTTGCCAGCCATAGGCTTCGAAGCGCTTCGGCGTGTCGTCGGTGAACCAGCCGTCCACATGGCCGTCGATGGAAATGTTGTTGTCGTCGTAGAAGGCGATGAGCTTGCCCAGGCCCCAGGTGCCGGCGAGCGAGCAGGCTTCGTGCGAGATGCCTTCCATCAGACAGCCGTCGCCGAGGAAGACCCAAGTGTGGTGGTCGACCACTTCATGGCCGGGGCGGTTGAAGTCGGCGGCGAGCACCTTCTCGGCCAGCGCCATGCCGACGGCGTTGGTGATGCCCTGGCCCAGCGGGCCGGTGGTGGTCTCGACGCCAGGGGCATAGCCGTATTCGGGGTGGCCGGGGGTCTTGCTGTGCAGTTGGCGGAAGCGCTTGAGTTCGGCGATGGGCAGATCGTAGCCGGTGAGGTGCAGCAGCGCGTAGATCAGCATCGAGCCATGGCCGTTGGACAGCACGAAGCGGTCGCGGTCGGCCCAGCCGGGGTTGGCCGGATTGTGCTTCAGGTGGTGGCGCCACAGGACTTCGGCGATCTCGGCCATGCCCATCGGTGCGCCGGGGTGGCCGGAGTTGGCCTGTTGCACGGCATCCATCGCCAGGGCGCGGATCGCGCCGGTAATGGGGTTGAAGACCGGGGGCTTGACGTTGCGGGTCGACTGCATGCTGTTCTCGGGCCGGAGGCCACCATCGGAAAAGCCGCAATTATCCCTTAAAAGCCCCCGCGGATGCCAATGCCGCAACGCAGCATCGGCATGTCCGGCGATGTGCCGGCGGTATCGTGCCGACGGCTACACCGATTGCCGGCGTCGCTCCATCAGCTTCCAGATGAGTGGCGTCAGGATCAGTTGCATCGCCAGGTCGAGTTTGCCGCCCGGGATGACGATGGTGTTGGCGCGGCTCATGAACGAGTCGTGGATCATGCGCAGCAGGTAGGGGAAATCCACGCCGCGCGGGTCCTTGAAGCGGATCACGACCATGGATTCATCCTGCGTGGGCACGTCGCGCGCGATGAAGGGGTTCGAGGTATCGACCACCGGCACGCGCTGGAAGTTGATGTGGGTGCGGGCGAACTGCGGGACGATGTAATGCACGTAGTCGTGCATGCGGCGCAGGATCGTGTTCTGCACCGCTTCGGCCGAGTAGCCGCGCGTCTTGGTGTCGCGGTGCAGCTTCTGGATCCATTCCAGGTTGATCGTCGGCACCACGCCGATCAGCAGGTCGACATGGCGCGACACATCGACGGTGTCGGTGACGACCGCGCCGTGCAGGCCTTCGTAGAACAGGAAATCGGTGCCGACCGGAAGGTCTTCCCATTCGGTGAAGGTGCCCATCGGCAGGTTCCAGCGCATGGATTGCGCTTCGTTGTGGATGTAGTGCCGGCGGCGCCCGGTGGCGGCTTCGCCATAGGAGCGGAACAGGCTCTCGAGGTCGGAGAACAGGTTGGCTTCCGGGCCGAAGTGGCTGATGCCGCGCTGTCCGGCGCGCTCGGCTTCCTCGATCTGCACCTTCATCTCCGCCCGCGTGTAGCGGTGGAAGCTGTCGCCCTCGACGACGGCGGCATTGACGTGCTCACGGTGAAAGATGGCTTCGAAGGTGTGCTTGACCGTGGTGGTGCCGGCGCCGGACGAACCGGTGACGGCGATGATCGGGTGCTTCATGGACATGTTGGTCTCCGCGCTGCACGGACAGGTGCATGGGGCGCAGTATATTGCGGTGCAGCAATGCGGGGTAGGCCGCGCGCCGATGCGCTTGCCGGGATGCCGCCCCGAACGATCAGGATCGCGCCTTGACCCAGGCCGACCATTCGGAGAACAGCCCCGGATTGACGGCGGCGATCACGCCGCGCTTGACCGCCGGGCCGGACATCAGCGAGCCGCCGCCCAGCGCTTCGGCCACGCCGCCCGCTTCGGCCAGGATCAGCCGTCCGGCAGCGTAGTCCCACAGCATCTGGCCGCCGTGCAGGTAGACGTCCAGCCGGCCCGCGGCGACGAAGCACCATTCGAGCGCGCTGGAGCCGAAGTTGCGCTGCGAATAATAGGGCGGGCGCACGGCGAGTTCGTCGCCCAGATGGTGGCTGATGCGCTTGAAATCGACCCCGGCCACCGCGTCGCTCAGGCTCGATGCCCCTTCGCGCAGGGGCAGTTCGGTGCCGTTGAGATAGGCACCCGCGCCGCGCGCGGCATAGAAGGATTCGTCCGTGATCGGGTTGTAGACGACGCCCAGCACCGGTTCGTGGTCGATCAGGTAGGCGATCGACACGGCGAACAGCGGAATGCCGTTGGCGAAGTTGGTCGTGCCGTCGATCGGGTCGATGCACCACAGGCCGCGCCCGCCTTCGTTCCACAGGTGGGCCTGCTCGGTGGCGGTCATTTCCTCGCCGAGTACCGCGCCGGACAGGAGGGTGGGCAGGGCTTCGCTGAAGCAGCGCTGCGAGGCGAGGTCGGCCTCGGTGAACAAGGAGCCGTCGGGCTTGCGGTTGCGCGCCGACTTCAGGTAGCGGGGCAGGATCTCTTCGCGGGCGATGTCGCGCACCATCGATTCGAGGGCACGGGCACGGGCGAGGCGTTGGGCTGCGGTGGACATGCGGGCTCCTGGCCGGTCGGCTTTCGGGATGCGGGGCCTATAATCTTACGATGATTTCACGTTTCCATTTCCCCGGGCGTCTGCCCGGCGACGGCGAGGTGGCGCTACCGGACGATCTCGCCCACCATGCGCTGCGTGTCCTGCGCTTGCGTGACGGCGCGCCGATGGTGCTGTTCGACGGCGAGGGCGGCGAGGTCGAGGCGCGTCTGGCCGTGCGTGGCAAGGCCGGCTTTGCCCTGCTCGGCGAGCGGCACGCATGTGATCGGGAGTCCCCCGTGCGCGTGGTCCTGGCCCAGGCGCTGGCCGCCGGCGACAAGATGGACTGGGTGGTGCAGAAGGCCGTGGAGCTGGGTGTGGCGGCGATCCACCCGGTGCAGGCCGAGCGTTCGGTGCTGCGCCTGTCGGGCGAGCGCGCCGACAAGCGGCGCGCGCATTGGCAGCAGGTGGCGGTTTCGGCCTGTGAGCAGAGCGGGCGGAACCGTATTCCGGAGGTGGCGTCGGTCCGGCCGCTGGCGCAATGGCTCGACGCCATGCGCGGGCAGTGCGCCTATGTGCTGGCGCCGGGCGGCGGCGCTGGCTTTCCGGCGCGTGAGCGGCCGGAAGGTGCCGTGCATGTGCTGGTCGGCCCCGAAGGGGGGTGGACCGAAAGCGAGCTTGCCGCGTGCGATGCGGCGGGTCTGCAGCGCGTGACGCTCGGGCCGCGGGTGCTCAGGACCGAAACGGCGGGCCTGGCCGCGCTGGCGGTGCTGCAGGCGCATTGGGGCGATTTCTGACCCGGCGCGCCGATTCATCAAACCACAGGGAGCCACGATGTTCGAATCCGCTGAACTCGGCCACAAGACCGACAAGGAAGAATACGACGCCGCCGTGCCGCCGCTGCGCACGGCATTGCTCAATGCCCAGTACGAGGTGCTCGACCTCAAGCAGTTCGCCGTCGTGGTGCTGATCAACGGCATCGACGGCGCGGGCAAGGGCGAGACCATGAACCTGCTCGACGAGTGGATGGATTCGCGCCATATCGAGGGCTGGGCGTTCGACCAGCCGACCGCCGAGGAGAGCGAGCGTCCGTTCATGTGGCGTTTCTGGCGTGCGCTGCCGCCGCGCGGAAAGATCGGTGTGATGTTCAACAACTGGTACACGCAGCCGATCCGCGACCGGGTGGAACGCATCGGCAGCAAGGCCGATTTCGAGCAGCGCCTCGACGAAATCCGCCGCTTCGAGGACATGCTGGTGCAGGAGGGCGTGCTGCTGGTGAAGTTCTGGTTTCACCTGTCGAAGAGCGGGCAGAAGAAGCGCCTCGAGGAACTGGAAAAGGACCCGCGCACGCGCTGGCGCATCACCGAGCGCGACTGGCGCTTCTACAAGCAGTACGAGCGTTACCGCGACGTGGCCGCCCGCGCGCTGCGCCAGACCAGCACCGGCAACGCGCCGTGGATGATCGTCGACGGCAGTGACCCGCGGTTTCGCGCGCTGTTCGTCGGCCGCACGCTGCTCGCCGCGCTGGAGAAGCGCCTGGACGTCGCCCGCCTGAAGCATGCGCCGCGCCAGTTGGCGCCGCCCCTGCCGCCACTCATCGATCAGCGCGACCTGCTCAACAGCCTGGTGCTGCGCCAGGAAATGAGCAAGAAGGAATACGACGAGGCGCTCGAGCGCTATCAGGGCCGGCTGGCGCTGCTGACGCGCGAGCCGGCGTTCCGCAAGCATGCGCTGGTGCTGGTGTTCGAGGGGGCGGATGCCGCCGGCAAGGGTGGCGCCATCCGCCGCGTCACCGCGGCGCTGGACATCCGCCAGTACAGCGTGGTGCCGGTCGCCGCGCCGACCGAGGAAGAGCGCGCCCAGCCCTACCTGTGGCGCTTCTGGCGCCATCTGCCGGCGCGCGGCAAGACCATCGTGTTCGACCGCTCGTGGTACGGCCGGGTGCTGGTCGAGCGTGTCGAGGGTTTCTGCTCGGAAGCCGACTGGATGCGGGCCTATGCCGAAATCAACGATTTCGAGGACCAACTCGCCGCCGCCGGCGTCGTCGTGGTCAAGTTCTGGCTCGCGATCGGAAAGGACGAACAGCTGGCCCGCTTCGAGGCGCGCGAGGCCGAGCCGCACAAGCGCTTCAAGATCACCGCCGAAGACTGGCGCAACCGCGAGAAATGGGACGATTACGCCCGCGCCGTGTGTGACATGGTCGACCGCACCAGTACCGAGAATGCGCCGTGGACGCTGGTGGAGGCCGAGAACAAGTACTTTGCCCGGATCAAGATCCTGCGCACGATCTGCGAACGCCTCGAGGCCGCGCTGGCCTGAGTTGCAGCGTGGCGATGTCGCGGTGTGGATGCATCCGTTAGAATCCTGGCATCCGAAATCCCATCGGCCGGGCGGCATGCCAACGCTGCCCGGCCGGTCTTTGCCGCGGTGAATGCGTGAACGCTGAATCGACCCCCGCCGTGCCGGCCGCACCGGCGCCCGAAGACCCCACCTCCCAGTTCGTCGCCTGGGTGCGCGGTGCCGCACCTTACATCCATGCCTTTCGCGGCAAGACCTTCGTCGTCGGCTTCGGCGGCGAGGTGGCGGCGGGCGAACGGGCACAGCGCCTGGCCTACGACTGCAATCTGCTCGCGGCGCTGGGCATCCGCCTGGTGCTGGTGCATGGCGCGCGGCCGCAGATCGACATCGAAATGGGGCGCCGCGGCCTGGAGCCGCGCTTTCTCCATGGCCTGCGGGTGACCGATGGCGAGGCGCTGGAGTGCGTCAAGTCGGCGATGGCCGTGACCCGCCTCGAGGTCGAGGCGCTGCTGTCGCAGGGTCTGCCCAATACGCCGATGGCCGGCAGCTACATGCGCGTGACCGGCGGCAACTTCATCACCGCGCGCCCGGTCGGCGTGGTCGATGGCGTCGATTACCAATACACCGGAGCCGTGCGCAAGATCATCGCCGACGAGATCAACGCCGACCTCGACCAGCAGAACGTGGTGCTGATCACGCCGCTCGGCGTGTCGCCGGCGGGGGAAATATTCAACCTCGCGATGGAAGAAGTGGCCGAGGCGGTCGCGGTGGCGCTGAAGGCCGAGAAGCTCATCTATCTGTGCGATGCGCCCGGCCTGCTGGACGCGGAAGGCGAGCTCGTCGAGTCGGTGACGGCGGACGAGGCGCAGTCCAAGGTGGAAACCGGAGAGGGGCTCACCGAGGACCTCGGCCTCTTCCTGCCCAGCGCAATCCGCGCGGTGCGCCGCGGCGTGGCGCGCTGCCACCTGATCGACCGCGACAAGGACGGCGGCCTGCTGCTGGAGTTCTTCACCCACGCGGGCGTCGGGACCGTGGTGTCGCGCGACCCCTTGTTCCGCCTGCGCGAGGCGACGATCGACGATGTCGCTGCGCTCGTCTCGCTGATCACGCCGATGGAAGCCGACGGCACCCTGGTGCGCCGCGGCCGTGAACTGCTCGAACAGGAAGTCGAGCGTTTCACCGTGGTCGAGCACGACGGCATGCTGGTCGGCTGTGCCGCCCTGTATCCGTTCTCGGAGGACAACGCCGCCGAACTGGCCTGTCTCGCGGTGACGCCGGAATATCGTCGCGCCGGCCTCGGCGACCAGTTGCTGAAGCGTATCGAGCGCCGCGCCCGCGTGCAGCGGCTGGAGCGCTTGTTCGTGCTGACGACGCGCACCGCGCACTGGTTCCGCGAGCGCGGTTTCAGCGAGATCGGCCCCGAGGCGCTGCCGCGCCAGAAGCGGGAGCTGTACAACCTGCAGCGGCGCTCCAAGGTCTTCGTGAAGCTCCTATGATTCCCTGGTCCAGGCTTGCTGCGAAAAAGCAGTCCGATGCCCAGTTGGCGCTGCTGCGCCAGGTGGCGGAAGGCGTCCATGGCATCGAGGCGGTGTTCGATCGTGAGCTGCGCCTGCTGTGGATCAGCCCCTCGATCGAGCGGGTCACCGGCATGACGCCGCAGGAGTGCCTCGCGGCGGACGATATCCTTGCCATGCTGGTGCATGAGTCGGACCGGGCCCATTGCCGCCGCCTGATCACGCAGGTGGTGGCGGATGGGGTGGCGCAGGATTTCGAGCTCCGCCTGCGGCGGCGCGATGGCGAGGCCGCCTGGGTGGCCTCCCACTGGCGTGCCGTGGCGGGGGCGGAGCACGGCGCGGTTGCGCTGCGTCTGTCGGCCGAGGACATCCAGACGCGCAAGGAAACCGAGTACAAGCTGCTCGAGACCGTCACCGAGCTGCGCCGCGCCCAGGCCCTGCGCGAGCACTACCTGCTGCGGAGCAACGACGAGCGTCAGCGCCTCGCGGCGCTGCTCAACCTGATCCGCCTGGGCATCATCTTCATGGACCAGGACCGACGGGTGCTGTACTACAACCGCGCGATGCTCGAGATATGGGGCTATCCGCTCGATGCGCACCTGATCGGCATGCGCGAGAGCGTGCTGCAAAGCAGGGCGGCCCCCTTGCTGGAAGACGCGCAGGCCTACTTCGCCCATGTCGCCGAGGTGTTGAATACGCGCCAGCCCATCAGCGACGCGTACGAATTCCGTTTCGCCGACGGCCGTATCGTCACCGACCGCTCGGCGGTGGTGGCCGGCGCGAGCGAGGGCCATCGCATCGGCCGGGTCTGGATCTACGAGGACGTGACCGAGGCGCGCCGCATCTCGGCGCAGTTGATCTCGATGGCGGAGCGCGATCCGCTGACCAACATCTTCAATCGGCGCCGTTTCCACGAAGAACTGGAGCGCATGCTGGCCGACGCCGCGCGGCGCGGCACCGCGGTCGGGCTGCTGGGGATCGACCTGGACGGCTTTAAGCCGATCAACGATGCCTTCGGCCATCAGGCGGGCGATCAGGTGCTGGTGGGGCTCGTGGAGCGCGTCGGGGGCGTCGTGCGCCGCAACGAGATGTTCTTCCGCGTCGGCGGCGACGAGTTCGCGATGCTCGTCCCCGATGCCCGGGCTTCGGCCATGTCGGAACTGGCCAACCGCCTGTGCGACTCGATCGGCGGGCTGGTGTTCGAGTTCGACGGGCGGCAGACGGGGGTTACTGCAAGCATCGGCATCGCGCTGTTCCCCGATAACGGGTTCGATGCCGAGAGCCTGATCCTGGCCGCGGACGAGGCGATGTATCGCTCGAAGGCCGAGGGGCGCAATCGCTGGACCTTGTCCGCGAGGGGAGGGGGCGAATCCGCTAGAATACCGGCTTCGAGCTCCGATGAACCCGATAGCAAAGAGGATTGAACATGGCTCGCATGGTTAATTGCGTGAAACTGGGCCGCGAGGCGGAAGGTCTGGATCTTCCGCCGGTGCCGGGCGCGCTCGGCAAGCGCATCTTCGACAGCGTGTCGAAGGAGGCGTGGCAGCAATGGGTCAAGTACCAGACCATGCTGATCAACGAAAACCGCCTCAACCTGATGGACGCGCGTGCGCGCAAGTATCTGGCCGAGCAGATGGAGAAGCACTTCTTCGAAGGCGGCGCGGACCAGATCGGCGGCTACGTTCCGCCTGCCCAGTAAGTTGCGGGCCCGCTGTTCTCCGGAACAGCAGTATCAAAAGAAAAGGGATGGCACGCAGCCATCCCTTTTTCGCTCCGTGCCGCCAGAAGGCGTCGCGCTCAGCTCTTGTCGGCGCCGCGCTGCGCTTCTTCGGACTTGGCGTAGCGTACGTCCTCGCCCTGGGCCAGGAAGACCACGTATTCCGCGATGTTCATCGCATGATCGCCGATGCGCTCGATCGCCTTGGCGTTGAAGAGCAGCTCGAGGCTGCTCGTGATCGTGCGGGGATCTTCCATCATGTAGGTGATCAACTGGCGCATGGTCGCCTTGAAGCTGGCGTCGATCTCGGCGTCCTGGCGCTCGATGCGCGGCGCGACGGAAGCGTCGGCGCGTGCGAAGGCGTCCAGCGCCGCGTGCAGCATCGCCAGCGCCGCCTGGGCCGGCTGGGACAGGTCGATGCGGGGGGCGAAGCTCAGTTCGGCCGAATGCAGGCGCTTGGCCGACTTGGCCATCTTCTTGGCTTCGTCGCCGATGCGCTCGAGGTCGGTGACCGACCTGATCACCGTCATCACGAGGCGCATGTCCATCGCGGCGGGCTGGCGCATGGCGACGATGTGGTTGCATGCGTCGTCGAGCTGCTTCTGCATCAGGTTGATGCGCTGGTCGCCATCGATGACCTGGTCGAGAAGGGGGAGGTTACCGGTACGCAGGCCTTCGAGCGCGTTCGTGACCTGCGCCTCGACCATTCCGCCCATTTGCAGCACGCCGCTGCGGATTTCTTCCAGTTCGGTGGTGAACTGTTTGTAGGTATGTTCCGTCATCTTCGCCATGATCCTGTCGATGGAAGCACGCAGGCTAGCATCGTAAAGTTAAGGTTTTGTTTCATGTCACGAAACCGGGGCGGCTCCGCACCGTGCCGGTCAGGCGCGCTGAAAGCGCTCCACGCCCTGGGCGCCGGCCAATAGCAGCAGGTCGGCGCCGCGTGCGGCGAAGAGCCCGTTGGTGACCACGCCCACGATCTGGTTGATGCGTGCCTCGGTGCCCGCGGGGTCGTCGATCGCGAGGCCGTGCAGGTCGAGGATCAGGTTGCCATTGTCGGTGACGAAGCCCTCGCGCAGACGCGGTTCGCCGCCCAGCCGGGCAAGTTCGCGGGCGACATGGCTGCGCGCCATCGGAATGACCTCGACCGGCAGCGGGAAGCGCCCCAAGGTTTGCACGCGCTTGCTCGCGTCGCAGATGCACACGAAGCGCTGCGATACCGCGGCGACGATCTTTTCGCGCGTCAGTGCGCCGCCACCGCCCTTGATCATGGCGAAGCCGGCATCGATTTCGTCGGCGCCGTCGACATAGACCGGGAGGCTGTCGACGTCGTTGAGATCGAACACCTGGATGCCGTGCGCGGCGAGCCGCTTCGAGCTGGCTTCGGAACTGGAGACCGCGCCGCGGATGCGGCCGCGCATGCCGGCGAGGCCGTCGATGAAGTGATTCACCGTCGAGCCGGTGCCGACGCCGACGATGCTGTCGTCCTCTATGTAGTCGAGTGCGGCGAGCGCGGCGGCGCGCTTGAGTTCGTCCTGTGTCATGTGTGTTTCCCGGCCGTCAGGCCAGACCGTTGAAAGGTTGAACGGAGACGATGTCGCCGGCCTGCACTCCGGTGCAGTCTTCCGGCAGGATGATGAAGCAATCGGCCTCGGACATCGAGCGCAGAACGCCCGATCCCTGCGCGCCGGCCAGCGTGACACAGGGGCCGGCACCATCGTGCTGCAGGCGCCCGCGCAGGTATTCGACGCGGCCCGCCGGCTTGCGCATGGCGAAGCCGGCGCGGACGGCGAAGCGGCCCGCCGGCGGCAGTGGCGCCACGCCCATCAGTGTCAGCAGGGCGTCCTGCACGAACTGGTAGAAGCTCACCATGACCGCCACCGGATTGCCTGGCAGCCCGAACAGCACGGCCCCGCCGATGCGGCCGAAGGCCATTGGCCGACCGGGTTTGATCGCCAGCTTCCAGAACGACACTTCGCCCAGGCGGGCCATCATGTCGCGGATGAAGTCGGCATCGCCGACCGATACGCCGCCGCTGGTGATGATGACGTCGGCCGCCCGGGAGGCGTCCACGAAAGCCGCTTCGAGCGCGGCCGGGTCGTCGGGCACGACGCCCATGTCGAGCAACTCGCAGCCCAGGCGCGACAGTGCGCCGAAGAGGGTGTAGCGGTTGCTGTCGTAGATTTTGCCCGCTGCCAGCGGCTGGCCGATCGATGCGAGTTCGTCACCGGTCGAGAAGAAGGCGACGCGCAGGCGGCGGCGCATCGTGACTTCCGCGATACCGAGCGAGGCGATCAGCCCGAGTTCCGCCGGGCCGCAGCGCCTGCCGGCGGCCAGCGCGATACTGCCCGCGGCGAGATCCTCGCCCGCGCGCCGCACGTTCTGGCCCTTTTTCTGGCCGGGGGGAATGAAGACATCCTCCTGTTCGCGGCGGGCGGCCTCCTGCATGACGACGGTGTCCGCCCCCTGCGGGATCGGCGCGCCGGTCATGATGCGTACCGCCTCGCCCGTGCCGACTGCGCCCGGGAAGGGGTGGCCGGCCAGGGCGGTGCCGGTCACGGCGAGCGTGGCCTCGGCATCGGAGGAGAGGTCGGCGGCGCGCACGGCGTAGCCGTCCATGGCCGAGTTGTCGTGAGCGGGGACGTCGCACGGAGCGCGCACATCATGCGCGAGAACCCGTCCGAGCGCGGCGCGTATTGCGACCCGCTCCCAGCCCCCCGCCGGCGACAGGCTGTCGAGGATCAGGCTGCGCGCAGCGGCAGCGCTCAGGAAATCATCACCGGAGGAAAACTGGGGCATCTGCGTGGATTCGGGAAAGGACGGCCCGATCGGGCCGGGATGGCCCTCATTCTCCCACAACGGGATGGGTGCGCCAGGCCGGGCATATCGGCGCCTCGCCGGCCGGTGCGATGTAAGGCCGCCGCGCTTGCCCTCCATGCGGGGGCGCAGCCGTCTCAGCCCGGGGAGGCCCGGCGATGAAAAAGGGGTGGATCGCTCCACCCCTTTCCGGGTTTCGTCGGCAACCAGCGGTTGTTCAGCGCAGGCCGGCGGCGAAGTCCGAAACGGCCTTCATCTCGGCGTCGGTCATCTTGAGCGCGATCATGCGCATCATGCGGTTCGGGTCGTTCTCGCGTCCGCCGTCGCGGAAGGACTTGAGCTGGGTTTCGGTGTATTCGGCGAACTGGCCGGCGATGCGCGGGTATTGCGCCGGCAGGCCGGCGCCGGCCGGGCCGTGACAGGCGGCACAGGCGGGAACACCCTTGGCGGCGATGCCGCCGCGCCAGATGCTCTGGCCGAGTTCGATGGTGTCGAGGTTCTTTGCTGGTTCGGGTTGCAGCTCGAAAGACGAGAAGTACCTTGCGAGTGCCTTCATGTCGGCTTCTTCGAGGCCGTCGACCATCGCCGTCATGACCGCGTTTTCGCGTGCCGGCGCCTCGCCATTCCAGCCCTTGAACTCGCGCAGCTGCTTGTAGAGGTAGTCCTCATGCTGCCCCGCGATCTTCGGGTTGGCCGACAGCTGGCTGTTGCCATCCGTGCCGTGACAGGCGACGCAGAGGGTTTCGACAGTCTGTTTCGCCTTGGCGAGGTCCGGAGCCTGTTCCTGGGCCTGCAGGCCGCCGGTGACGAGCAACAGGGACGAGAGCAGCAGGGAACGCTTGGTCATGATGTCCTCGGAAAGCCGTGAGTGATTGTTTCAAACGCGGTATTCTATATCAGGAAACCCGCCTTGCGCGATGCGATGCGGGCTTTGTAGCGCATTCGGCCGGTCTTTCGCCCTTCTTTTTCATGCCCATCTTCCGCAACGCACAATTCGAGATATCCATCGCCAAGCCGTCCGGCCTGCCGCCATCCTCCGGCGCCGAAATCGCCTTTGCCGGGCGTTCCAATGCGGGCAAGTCGAGTGCGATCAACACGCTGGCGGGCCATGTCCGCCTGGCCTTCGTGTCCAAGACCCCGGGGCGCACGCAACTGATCAACTTCTTCCGCCTCAACAGCGGCGCGCTGCTGGTCGATCTGCCGGGTTACGGCTATGCCGCGGTGCCCGAGAAGGTGCGGCGGGAATGGCAAGGCTTGATCGAGCACTACCTGCGCCAGCGGGAAAGCCTGATCGGGCTGGTGCTGATCATGGATTCGCGCCATCCGCTGACGCCGCTCGACCGCCAGATGATCGACTGGTTCGCGCCGTCGGGGCGGCCCATGCACGTGCTGCTGACCAAGAGCGACAAGCTGTCCCGCGGGGCGGCCAGCGCGGTCTTGCAGGACGTGCGGCGCCAGCTCGCGCCGCTGGGGCCGCAGGTGACGGTGCAGTTGTTCTCGAGCCTGAAGAAGAGCGGCGTCGAAGAGGCGGAGCGCGTCATCGCCGCCTGGCTGGGCCTGGGCGGACCTGCCGCGGGCGATGAGCCCGCCATGGCGGATGGCGCAAATAAAAACCCCCGACCAGGGGAGTAGTCGGGGGTGAAAATGCCTCGCTGGTGCGAGGCACCCGCTCAGGGAGGTGAAGCGGGAGACGAAGCAGCGCACGAATGCGTCGCCGTCCGCTTGCTAAGATAGAACGTTTTTGCCGAAAGTTCCGCTGGCAATGCGTTACCTCATGTGTCCCCGGCCTGCGCTGGCATGTCGGGCCGGGACCTTCTGAAACCCGATACGCGAGATCAAGAGATGCGACCGACCGGAGCCTTTCCTTCCACCCGCATGCGCCGCATGCGCCGCGATGATTTTTCCCGCCGCCTGATGCGCGAGAACGTGCTGACGGCCAACGACCTGATCTATCCGGTGTTCGTGCTGGACGGCGAAAACCGGACCGAGGCGGTGGCCTCGATGCCCGGTGTCGAGCGCATGTCGATCGACAAATTGCTGTATGCCACCGAGGATGCGCTCAAGCTCGGCGTACCGGCGCTGGCGTTGTTCCCGGTGATCGATGCGGGCGGCAAGACCGACGGCGCCGAGGAGGCCTGGAATCCCGACGGCTTGGTGCCGCGTACCGTTCAGGCGCTGAAGTCGCGCTTTCCGGCGCTGGGTGTCATCACCGACGTGGCGCTCGACCCCTATACCAGCCATGGCCAGGACGGGCTCATCGACCCGGATGATCCGCGCGGCTATGTGATGAACGACGAGACGCTCGAAGCGCTGGCGAAGCAGGCGCTGTGCCATGCGCAGGCCGGCGCGGACGTGGTCGCGCCGTCCGACATGATGGACGGCCGCATCGGCCGCATCCGCGAGACGCTCGACGGCGCCGGGCTCATCCATACGCGAATCCTCGCCTATTCGGCCAAGTACGCATCCAGCTTCTATGGCCCGTTCCGCGACGCAGTCGGCTCGGCCGGCAACCTCGGCAGGGGCAACAAGTACACGTACCAGATGGACCCGGCGAACAGTGACGAGGCCTTGCGCGAAGTGGCGCTCGACATCGCCGAGGGCGCCGACATGTTCATGGTCAAGCCGGGCATGCCCTATCTCGACATCGTGCGCCGCGTGAAGCGCGAGCTGGAGGTGCCGACCTACGTGTACCAGGTCAGCGGCGAGTACGCGATGCTCAAGGCGGCCGCGGCCAATGGCTGGCTCGACGACCAGGCCTGCGCGATGGAGGCCCTGCTGTCCTTCAAGCGTGCCGGTGCCGACGGCATCCTGACTTATTACGCGCTCGAAGCTGCGCGCTGGATGAAGGCCAGCGCGTGAGTGCCGACGCGCTGGCTGCGGCGTCCCCGGCCGTGGCGCTGCGGGCGATGCGGATGGACGACCTCGATGCCGTGATGCGCATCCAGCGCGAAGCCTATGGCGACGCCTACCAGGAATCCGCCGACGTGCTCGGCCGCAAGCTGAGCCTCGCGCCCGAGGGATGCTGGTTCGCCGAGCGGGGCGGCGAGGGGCTGGGCTACGTGTTCGCGCATCCGTGGTCCGCCGGCGCGCCCTGCCTGCATGCGCAGATCGAAAACCTGCCGCCGCGTGCGGACCATGGTTTCCTGCATGATCTGGCCGTATCCCCGCGCGCGCGCGGCCTGGGCGTGGGCCGCGGCCTGTTCGGCAAGGTCCGGTCGTGGTCGGAGCGGGCCGGGCATCAGGCGCTGGCGCTGGTGGCGCTGGCGGATGCGGTGGCGTACTGGCGCGGGCTCGGTTTCGCCGCCGAGCCTTTGGCGCTGCCAGATGGCTATGGCGCTGGTGCCGTGTTCATGCGGTATGGCCCGGCCTGGCAGGGCTAGCGGACCAGGCGCCCGAGCTGGCGCCGAAGATCCAGGATCGAAGCTAGTTTCAAGTCGACATAGGCCGGGGTGCGCAGGTCGCGCCCCACGAGCACCGTGCGCATGCCGAGCCGTTTCGCCGTGCGCAGGTTGACGGCCGAGTCCTCCAGCATGATGCAGCGCGCCGGGTTCAGGCGGCGCGAGGACAGCAGCTTGCGATAGCCGCGAATGCCGGGCTTGGGGTGGTAGTCGAGGTCTTCGATGCCGATCACGTCTTCGAACAGGCCGTGTATGCCCATGATGTCGAGCACCGACAGCGCATAGTGGCGTGGTGCATTCGAGAACACGAAGCGGCGGCCGGGCAGCTTGCGCAACATGCCGCGCAGCGCGCGCTCGAACACCATCATCTCGTGCAGGCGGTCGAAGCGGTGGGTCTCGACCAGGAAGTGGTCCGGGTCGGTGCCGTGGTGGCGCATCAGCCCGAGCAGGGTGGCGCCGTAGCGGTGCCAATAGCTCATCCGCAGCGTATTGGCCTCGTCGCGCGACAGCGCCAGGTGCCGTTCGAGATAGGCCGTCATGCTGCGGTTGATGTGCGGAAAGATGTGCGGGCTGGCGTTGTGCAGCGTGTTGTCGAGGTCGAACAGCCAGATGGTGCGCTTGGGCATGGGGGCGTGCCTGGTGGCGGGATGATCAGCGTGCGGTGGGGCGGGGCTGGAAGCGGACGATGCTGCGGCCGTCCTCGGTGGTCTTCGGCGCGGCTTTCCAGGCGTGGCCCTGGATGACCTCGAAGGTGGCGGGTAGCCGCCCGTCCTGGCGCAGCGCCTCGTAGGCGGCGCGTGCCTGCGCCCAGCCCGTCCGGCCCGACAGGCCGCGTGGGCGGGTCAGGGCGGCGTTGGCGGCGCCGGTCGCGCGCAGATCGGACAGCAGGCCGTCGAGTTCGGTGTAGGTCAGCGTCAGCATTTCCATGTCCATGACCGGATCGGCGAAGCCGGCCTTCACCAGGGCGTCGCCCAGGTCGTGCATGTCGATGAAGCGGTGCACGCGCTCGCCGGCCGTGTGCGGCAGTGCGGCGCGCAGTTCGCGCAGCGAGTCGGGGCCGAGCGTGGAGAACATCAGCAAGCCGCCGACTTCCAGCGTGCGGTGGATTTCCTGCAGCGCGGGCAATGGATCGTCGAGCGCGGGCAGCATCAGGTTGGACCACACCATGCCAAGGCTGCCGCGGGCAAAGGGCAGGCTGCGGGCGTCGGCGACGGCATGCGGGAGGGGGGCGGGCCTGCTGCCCAGCAGGCGGCGCAGCAGGCCGGGTTGCGGTGCTTCGCCGCGCTGGCGCAGGCCTGCCCGAGCCAGCATCGGCGCGGCGAAATCGGCGGCCAGTATGGCGGCGCGGGGAAAGCGCCGCGCCAGCTGCGCGAGATCCGGGCCGGTGCCGCAGCCGAGGTCGAGCACGCGCTTCGGCTCGATGCGGATGTATTCGAGGCGTTCGTCCATCCGCCGCGCGATCTCGCGCGCCAGGACGTCGGCGCCGTCGCTGCTTGCGGCTGCGCGGCCAAAGCGCCGGCGCAGCAGGCCGTGGTCGAGGGCGAAACCCTCGTCGCCGGTCCGTTCGTTCATCGTGCGCTTCCTGCGAAGAGGGTGGCCAGGCCCAGGCTGCAAGCCGTGGCGCGGCCGCCTCGATGCGCCGCGTCGCCGTGATCGATTGAAGTCGTTGTCATTTCCGGCGTTACGGGCTGTAATGGCGAGGCCCGAATGTTCTGCCATTGATCGAAACCTTGTCAAACCGAGCCCGAGAGCCGCATCGCCTGCTGGCCAGCCTGCTGGATATCCTGATGCCGCAGGATTGCCTTGTCTGCGGAGAGGCCGCCGGGGAAAGCGGATTGTGCGCGGCCTGTCTCGCCGAGCTGCCGCGGCGGCCGCGCTCGGCATGCCCGGTCTGCGCCTTGCCGGGGCTCGGCGGCGGTCCCTGCGGCCAGTGTCTGCGCGAGCTGCCGGCCTACGATGCGACGCTGGCCTTGTTCGATTATGCGTTTCCGATCGACGTGCTGATCCATGCGCTCAAGTACCGGCACCAATTGAGCGTGGCCGCGTTCCTTGCCGCGGAATTGTGTGCGCTGGGGGAGTCGGCCGCGCTTGGCGCCGACCTCATCCTGCCGATGCCGCTGCATGTGCGCCGGCTCGCGGAACGCGGTTTCAATCAGGCGGTGGAGCTTGCCCGGCCGCTGGCGCGCTCGACGGGCTTGCCGATGGAACTGGCGCGCGTGCGCAAGCTGCGCGACACGCCGCCGCAGGCTTCGCTCGCGCGTGACGAGCGCCTGCGCAGTCCGCGCGGGGTGTTCTGCTGCGACCGCGCGCTGGATGGGCTGCACGTGCTGGTGGTCGACGACGTGATGACCACGGGCGCGACCCTGAACGAGTTGGCGCGCTGCCTCAAGCGGCAGGGGGCGGTCCGGGTCACGAATCTGGTCGTCGCCCGCACGCCTGCGCCTGCCTGAGCTACAGTGCCGGCTTCGCGCGCAAGGCGCGCCAGCCATTTCTGCTTCGATGTTCGAGATCGTCCTCTACCAGCCCGAAATTCCGCCCAATACCGGCAACATCATCCGTCTCGCAGCCAATACCGGCAGTCGTCTCCACCTGATCGAGCCGCTCGGTTTCGATCTGTCCGACAAGCATCTGGCGCGCGCGGGCCTGGATTATCACGACCTGACCTGCGTCACCGTGCACCAGGACTGGGCACGGTGCTGCGCGGCGCTGGAAGGGCGGCGGTTTTTCGCGCTGTCGACACGCGGCTCACGGCGCCATGACAGCCTTGCCTATCGCGAGGGCGACGTATTCGTGTTCGGTCCGGAGAGCCGCGGCCTGCCGGCGGAACTGCTGGCGTGCTTCGAGCCCGAGGCGCGCATCCGAATCCCGATGCGGCCGACCAATCGCAGCGTCAATCTGTCGAACGCGGTGGCGGTGGTCGTATACGAAGCCTGGCGCCAGCAGGGTTTTGCCGGCGCGGGGTGAGGAAGAAGGTGCGCCCGTCGAGGCGGTGAAGCGCTATTCGTGGCGGGGGTCGCGCGCCAGCAGCTTCTCGACCGCGCTGCGGGCATCCAGTCCGTGGTGCAGTAGTGCGTCGACGGCCTCGCAGATCGGCATCTCGACGCCGTTGCGGCGAGCCAGCGCGACGACCTCGCGTGCGGTGGAGACGCCTTCGGCAACATGGCCGAGATCGCGCAGGATGTCCGCCAGCGTGCTGCCCTTGGCCAGCGCCAGGCCGACGCGGCGATTGCGCGACAGGTCGCCGGTGCAGGTCAGGATGAGGTCGCCCATGCCGGTCAGGCCCATCAGCGTCTCGCTGCTTCCGCCGAGCGCGGCGGCGAGGCGGGAGATCTCGGCGAGCCCGCGCGTGATCAGCGCGGCGCGGGCATTGAGGCCGAAGCCCATGCCGTCCGAGACGCCGGCGGCAATCGCCATGACGTTCTTGATCGCGCCGCCGATCTCGCAGCCGACGACGTCGGTGTTGGCATAGATGCGCAGGCGGGGCTGGTGCAGGGCCGCCACCCAGTGGCGCGCAAAGGCTTCGTCCGTGGCGGCGAGTGTGATGGCGGTCGGCAGGCCGCGCGCCACCTCGGCGGCGAAGCTGGGGCCGGTCAGCACGCCACTGGCGGCATTCGCGCCGAGTTCCTCGGCGACGATTTCATGTGGCAGCCGCCCGCTTCCGGCCTCGAGCCCCTTGCAGGCCCACAGCAGCGGGGTGCCGGGCTGCAGATGGTGGAGCGTGCGTACCGCGTCGCGCAGCCCGGCCAGCGGTGTGACCACCAAGTGCAGGTCCGCCTCCCGTGCCGCGCGGGCGAAATCGGGTTCGAAGCGCAGCTTGTCGCTGAGGCGGATGTCGGGCAGGTAGCGGCGGTTCTCGCGCGTCAAGGCGAGCATCTGCAGGTGTTCCGCGTCGCGGCCCCACAGACGGACGTCGTGCGCGCCGCTGAAAGCCTGCGCCAGGGCGGTCCCCCAGGCTCCGGCCCCGAAGACGGCGATGCGCTGGCGGCTCGGCGCGGGGATCACAGCCCCCACACCTCGCTGACGCGGACGTAGCCTTCGAGCCCGTCCGTGTGGCGTACCTTGGCCCAGCCGAGCGAGGGGGGCTCGACCAGCCCGAGCACGACATTGCGAGTTGCCTCGAAACTGAGCGGCGCTCCGTCGTGCGCCTCGCGCCGGATGCTGGCGCGTTCCGCCGTGACGAGCACGGTGCGGCGATTGGCAAGCACGCGGCGCTCGACCCAGTTCAGCGAGCCGCCGGGTTCGCGCACCTTGATCCACTTGTCGAGCGTGACCACGACCTCGACCGGTGTGCCGGGGCGCAGGATGAACAGGCGCCTGCCTTGTTCGGAGGGGGCGTCGTACAGGATCGCCGGTTCGGTCAGCGATCGGAATTCGATCGCCTGCGCCGGCCCTGCCGCTGCACCGGCGAGTGCGACGAGCATCGTGGCGAGGCGGGGAAGGGAAATGCGGCGCAGGCGTTTCATGGCGTCAGGCCTCGTCACTGAATCGGGGTTTCACCCTGCTGCGCGGCCTGTTGGCGTTGCGCCTGGTACAGGGCCTCGAAGTTGACCGGCGACAGCAGCACGGGCTGGAAGCCGGCACGGGTGACGGCGTCCGACACGGCTTCGCGCGCGTACGGGAACAGGATGTTGGGGCAGCCGATCATCATCACCGGCTCGAGATCGGCCTCGGGCACGTTGCGGATCTGGAAGATGCCGCCCTGCGCCACTTCGACGAGGAACAGCGTGCGGTCTTCGCCGATCGAGGCCGATACGGTCACTGTCAGCGTCACTTCGAAGACGCCATCGTCGATGTTCTTGCCCTCGGTGCGCAGTTGGACATTGACCTGGGGGGCCTCGCGTTCGAGGTAGATCTGCGGGGCGCCCGGGACTTCGAGCGACAGATCCTTGACGTACAGCTTTTCGATCGAGAAGACGGGTTGCGTGTTTTCAGACATTGAATGTGGTCCGGTGGAATAAAGGATTGGAAGGAAGGCTCAGGCGAGTTCGCCGCGCAGCATCGGTTCGAGCCTGCCGGCGCGGTCGAGTGCGATCAGGTCATCACAGCCGCCGACATGGTAGTCGCCAATGAAGATCTGCGGAACCGTGCGGCGTCCGGTGATCTTCATCATGTGCTCGCGCTGCGCGGGGTCGAGGTCGGTGCGGATCTTCTCGATCTCCGCCACGCCCTTGCTGCGCAGCAATTGCTCGGCGCGTATGCAGTAGGGGCAGGTGGCCGTGGCGTACATGCGGATTGCGGCCTGCATGCTCATTTTCTCTTGCGGCTGACCGGCTGTCCGGCTTTCTGCCATTCCATCATGCCGCCGCGCAGGTTGTAGACCTTGTCGAAGCCGGCCTTGCGCAGCTGCGCGGCAGCCGAGGCCGAGCGCGCGCCGCTGGTGCAGCACAGGATCAGGGGCTGGCTCTTCCACTTCTCCAGTTCGGCGCTGCGGCGTTCGATGTCGCCGGCGGGGATGTGGCGGGCGTTGGGAATGTGGCCCTGGGCATATTCGCCCTGTTCGCGCACGTCGATGACGATGGCGTCCTCGCGATTGATCAGCAGGGTGGCCTCGACCGGGGAGAGCTGGCTCTTGTCGCCACGGCCACGAATCAGCTCGACCGTCAGCCAGCTGCCGCTTGCGGCGGCCAGTGCCGCCCAGTACCAGTTCTGTTGCAGGAATTCCACGAAAAAAGATGCTCCGGTTGGGATGGGGGGCGAATCAGCCCTGTTCGCTGCCGCCGCCGCAGAACACCTCGCGCATCAGCACGATGAGCTGCAGGGTGCGCGGATCGCCGACACGGTAATAGACGCGGTTGGCGTCCTTGCGTGTCTGCAGCACGTCCTTGTCGCGCAGGATGGCGAGATGCTGCGAGATGTTGCTCTGCGAGGTGCCGACCGCATCGACGATGTCCTGCACACAGACTTCGCCTTCTCCGAGCACGCACAGGATCTTGAGGCGCAGCGGATGGGCGATCGCCTTGAGCGCACGCGCCGCAGTCTCGATGTGCTCGTTCTTGTCGATGAGCGTGAAGATGTCGTCTTTGTTCACGATGGGGCCGGCAGGGGCAAAGCGCTAGTATAAAATAACGCGTCTTCGTCTTGCGCGATCCGGCAAGGATTGTCGCCGGCCGTTTGCGGATCAAAGCCGCATCCTGAATCCCACGCCATCCATTTCAAACGGAATCCTCGCTTCATGCGCATCGCCGGCCGTCGCTACTTGGCTGCTCTCGTCATCGGCTGTGCGCTGATGCCGGGCGTGGCTCCCGAAGTGGCCCGCGCCCAGGCGGCGGGTGACATCGCCGGCAAGCGTTCGGACCTCGACGACCTGAAGAAGCGCATCCGCGAGCTGCAGCAGGAAATGTCGCGCACCGAGGCGAACCGTTCGGGCGCCGCGAAGGCGCTGGCCGAATCCGAGCGCGAGGTGTCGCGCGCGCAGCGCCGCGTGCTGCAGTTGCAGCGCGAGCGTGCGGAGGCCGATGCCCAACTGGCGGAGCTCGAGCGCGCGCAGCGCGAAGCGGAGGCGCGGATCGCGTCCCGGCGCGGCGAACTTGCCGAATGGCTGCGCCGGCACTATGTGCACGGTGCCGCCGATGGCGTGGCGCCGCTGCTTTCGGCGCGCGATCCCAATCAGATCGCGCGTGACGCCTACTATCTGGAACACCTGGGCCGCGCCCGCCTGAGCCTGATAGAGGGCATGCGTGCCGAATTGCGCGAAACCGAGCAGCGCTCGCTGGAGATCGGCCGTCGACGCGATCGCGTCACCGCGCTCGAGGCCGAGCAGCATGCGCAGCGCAGCCGGCTCGAAGCCAGCCTCCTGCAGCGCAAGGAGGCGCTGGCCGAGATCTCGAAGCAGTTGCAGACCCAGAAGCGCGAGGTGGCGACGCTGCGCGACGATGAGCAGCGCCTGGCGCGCGTGATCGACACGCTGGTCAAGCGTGCGCGCGAGGCCGCCGCGCGCGAGGCCGCGAGACGCTTGGCCGAACAGCGCGCTGCCGAACGCCGGGCCGCCGAGGCGCGCGCCGCGGCGGC
>NZ_AMXE01000004.1 GCF_000310205.1 Thauera linaloolentis 47Lol = DSM 12138
CTTCATGTCCGTTCTTCCTGCTGAAAACGGACTCTACTAACCTTCAACCGGTACGTCCTATGGGGGGCAGGTCAATGACAATTTGCGCAATGCCGTAGGGGAGAGAGCATGACAGTGATGATCAATGGGAAGGAGTCCCGCATTGGCCTCGCATTGTCCGGCGGTGGATTTAGAGCTGCCGCTTTTCATCTGGGCATGCTGCGAAAACTCCACGCACTCCAGCTGCTTCAGGGTGTTGATTTGCTGACTTGCGTCAGCGGCGGCAGTATTGCCGGAGCAACCCTTGCCGCAAATTGGTCTGAAGGTATCGATACAGCACTGCAGAAGCTCGATACGTATCTCAGAACCAAATCCATCGCCGTGGGATCTGTCCTCAGCGGCATTCTGGATCCCTTCGAGTCACGCCTGGACAAGTTGGCTGAGAGCTACGATCGTGATCTTTTTGGTGAAAAAGCGCTTTCTACTCTGCAGCAAGGCCCTCGGATCTATCTGAATGCGACCAATCTTGCGACGGGTAACATGTTTTTCTTCGTTGCCGGTGGTGGTAGCGCCTCAAAGGCCGAAATGGGGGAGCATGAGCTTGGCGTCGTCGATGCAGGGAGCTTCCGAATCAGCAACGCGGTAGCGGCCTCTTCTGCATTTCCGCCAGTGTTCGGCCCTCTGCGTCTGGATGCAGAGGAGTATCCACCGGCGCAGCAAGTGGGCTATGTGACGCTCACGGATGGTGGTGTTTACGACAACCTTGGCATCAACCCAGGCCTGCGGGTAGAACGTAACAAACTTGACTACCTGATCACCAGCGATGGCGGAAAGCCTTTCACGAATATTTCAGAGCCTACGGAGTCTGGAGCGCTGGTTCTCAAAGCCGCTCTTGACATCTTGATGGAGCAGGTGAGGGGGCTGCAGTTCGATCGTATGCAGCACCGCCATTTGGCGGGCAAGGGCCCTAAACCACTTTGGTTCTCCATCGACAGCACTGAGGGCCAGGCTGTCGCTGGGGATGCGACTTTTGCGTCCTCCATCAGCACCAACCTCAAGCGGCTGAACAGCGACGAAATGACCGTGCTGCAACGCCACGGAGGCGCGCTTGTTGAGGCGCGCCTTCGTTCGTACGCACCTGAGCTCTTATCTGCCGTTTGAGTCGGCCTTTCCCCGAACGAGTCGCGGCCTAGTGAGCTCGCGCAGTTTACAGGAGCCCTGCGATGACGATGATCAAGCCTGGGAAGCAGTCATTCTTGGTCTTGGCCCAAGATCCTGGAATGACAGGTTCGGCTGGTGAGAGGGTCTTCGCGATGGTGGATATCCCCGCAGAACGACTCTCGCCTGGGCCTACGGGATACCGGGTTAAGGTCGTTGACTTCGATGCAGAAGCCGGCGTGCTGTATAAGGCGCACTCGTATCAGGAGGATGCAGAGGGCCGCCTTGTCGATGCATTTTCCGACCAGCTTCAGCCAGCGGGAAGTACGCTGCGCAAGCAGTCGGAAGACCAGTTGTTGGCCAACCCGATGTTTCATGGACAGAATGTCTATGCGTTGGTGATGCGGACGCTGGCTCGCTTTGAATATGCGCTTGGTAGGCGTGTGCACTGGGGCTTTGATGGCCATCAACTTCATGTCGCTCCGCACGCCTTTATCGACGCCAACGCGTTTTACTCGCGTGAGGATCGCGCGTTGATGTTTGGCTATTTCAGTGCAGAGCACGAGCCTGGCCACTTCGTCTTTACCTGCCTCTCGCACGACATTGTCGTGCATGAGACCACGCACGCGTTGCTGGACGGACTCCGAGAAGGATTCATGAACTTCTCTGGCCCTGACCAGGCTGCCTTCCATGAGGGCTTCTCAGACGTAGTCGCCTTGCTGTCGGTGTTCTCGTTCAAGGAGGTCGTCGAGCTTGCTTTGACACGGTTTAAAGATGGCGCTGGCGGTGTTGCTATCAAGAGTAAGGGCCGATCGCTGATTCATCGCAGGGCGCTCACTGCCAGCGCTTTGGCCGATGGTGCCCTCATGGGGCTTGCGGAGGAGTTTGGCCGGGCACTGGGCGGGATGCGGGCGAATGCTCTACGTCGATCGGTGCGAATCAAGCCTTCCCGCAATTTGCTGCATACCCCTGAATTCAGCGAGCCACACACCAGAGGGGAGATTCTGGCCGCAGCCGTGATGCGCACCTTCCTTCAGATCTGGCTGCAACGTATCGAGGAACTGGGGACGTTTGATGACGGGTACTACAACCTGACCGAGGTGGCGGCGGAGGGCGCCAAGGTGGCGGACCACTTGCTCACCATGTCGATTCGCGCCCTGGACTATTGTCCGCCTCTGGACCTGGAGTTTGGAGACTACCTTGCCGCCTTGCTCACAGCGGATGCGGAAATCGCGCCGGACGACAAGCGCTACCACTATCGAGACACCGTGTCGAAGGTGTTCGGCTCTTTCGGGATTGAACCTCCGGCGAGCAGAACGGATAAGCGCGGTTGCTGGACGGGCTTCACGCAGCACCCATTCATTCAATACCGACGGACGAATTTCGAGTCCATGCTGCGCGATCCAGAAGAAGTCTTCCGGTTCATCTGGGAGAACCGGGACGTACTTGGAGTCGACGAACGCTCCTATACGCAGGTGGTCTCCGTGCGTCCCAGCATACGCATTGGACCGGAGGGCTTTCTGTTGCGCGAAACCATCTGCGAGTACATCAGCCGTGCCAACATCTTCGGCGCAGAGCTGGGGACGGTTTGTAACGTGAATCCCCGGCCATCGGGCGTAGACTCGAATACGGCACTGACCGTATATGGTGCTGGCACGCTCGTCTTTGATCAATATGGTCAACTGAAGTACCACATTGCCCGGCAGATGAACGATGGCGACTGGCAGCGTAAACGGCTCGAGTATTTGTTTGGTGAACCTCTGGAGGATAACGAGGTCGGCAATGCTTTTGCCAATCTTCATCGGATGCGGGCGCACTGCGCCTCGTGCAACGAGCAGGGCAAAGGCAGCCGGGCATCATCAAAAGCTCGAACCAAAGGCACTCAACCAGCATCCCCTCCAGCGGGCAAGAGAGGAGGTCCAGCATGAGTACGAAGGGAGGTACTAAGACCAATGCGGCAAGAGCCAAGCCGCCGACGAAGGTACAGGCCCCCAAGAGTCCGACCCACCTCAATTTGTTCGCGTACCAGGTCGGCTTCGGCGACTGTTTTCTGTTGCAGTTTGTCTATGGAGATGGGGATTCTGACAAACGGCACGTACTGATTGACTTCGGCACCACTGGCGCGCCTGAGGCAGACAGTGGCACACTCATGCGGAGAATTGCGGAAGACATCAGAGACAAATGCCAGGGTGCCCGACTGGATGTCGTCGTGGCCACGCATAGGCATGCTGATCACATCAGCGGTTTCGCCACCAAAGCCAACGGCAAGGGATCCGGTGACATCATCCGTGCCCTCAAGCCCCGATTGGTGCTGCAGCCATGGACTGAAGATCTGGCGCTGGCGACGGATGCCTCGGGGCCAACATCCAAAGGGATCAAGGCAAGTGCTGGCAGCATTCGCACTGTGAGTTCTCTGGCGGCCATGACCAGCTTGGCTGAACAGGTCACAAGGTTGGCTATCGAGAGGCCCAACACCTTGCCCCCGGGCTTGGCCGACAGACTGGAGTTCCTCGGCCGAGACAACACGAAGAATCTCTCCGCTGTTGAGAATTTGGCACAAATGGGGCAGGTTGGAAAAAGCGCCTACGCTTACTTCGGTGTGCAGGATCCGCTTGAGGACCTGCTGCCTGGAGTGAATACCCATGTACTGGGGCCACCCACGGTGGAGCAGTGCTCGGCCATCAAAAAGCAACGTGCCACGGACAATGATCAATTTTGGCATTTCCATGCGCGTGGAGTTGCAACAACGAACTCGATCAATGGGAACGGTACCGCACCATTCGATACGGCCTTCGTCAAAGCCAAAAAGGGCAAACTTCCACGAGAGGCGCGCTGGGCGGCGAGACACATTACCAATGCGCGGGGCAATCAACTCCTGGGCATTGTCACTATGCTGGACAAAGCGATGAACAACACCAGCCTCATTTTGCTTTTTGAAGTTGGCGGGAAGCGGCTGCTTTTTCCTGGCGATGCACAACTCGAGAACTGGTCATATGCACTGGAGCAACCTGGCGTCGCGGAACTGCTTGCTGATGTGGACCTGTACAAGGTAGGGCATCATGGCAGCTTAAATGCCACGCCGAAATCACTTTGGAAGGGCTTTAGAAAGCGTGGCAAGCCTGAAAAGACTGATCGCATGACTTCCGTTTTGTCGACAATGGCTGGTAAGCACGGCAGCGAAGGAAAGAAGACTGAGGTTCCCCGCAAAACATTGGTTGATGAGCTAAAGCACGACACGCATTTTCACTCTACTCACGAGGTACCTACGAGTACCCTCTACAGTCACGTACGGATCGATTTCTGAAGGTTCTTTTCTGCACCTCTAGCCGGGGGATGCTCTGCCCACGGTCACGCCACTGACAGCCGCCCGCCTAAAGGGCAATCGTTGCCGCTGGCGATGCCTCTGCAGCGGTTGCCCTCGCTCCCGCACCGAGCATTGAAGCTCGGTTCTTGACTCTTCACAACTAGCTCGCTTTGCCTGCGAGCCGGTCTCTATCAGGGCCGCTCGATGTCCGGGTACAACAGCGACGGCTCGTATGATCCATGACGGTCGCGACCGAAGTCGAACTCGTAAAGCGTGACGGGCTTTAAGACCTGGACATGTCGACCGAGGAAGAACGTGAATGCGTTTGGCGCGGCCACGAAGAGATGCACGCGCTCCATGAGGAGTGCGGGATCGACCTCGCGATCGCTCTTGAGGCGATCGGCCAAGCTCTCGGCGAGCTGAATCGCATGCGCCCCGCACTCGACTACGCTTTGCCCACTGGCGACATTGGGCCGGGCGATCAACACGCGACGAATGCCTGGCAGCTTCTGCGCCACGTACTGACGCACCATGGGCGCGGTATCCCGCGTGATGCTGACCGCGTACGCCGTCCCCTGCCCTTCAGGAGAGACGATTTCCTCCTCGAAGATCCAGGTGGGCCACGCAGGTGAAGGCGGCCGGTCGTTCGGCGACCAGACGACGCGCGTCGGCGAGCGCTGAACGATCTCAATGATACGACCAGACTTCGTATCCAGCACGGCGCCGGCCGCGAACGCGATCGTCGCGTGCGCATCGATCGCCAACCGCAGATGCCCATCCTCTGCCGGCAGCTTCAGCAGGAACTCCTTCAGGCGAGGCTGTAGCGATGCCTTCCAGGCACTCGTGTCACGGATGAAACGATCGTCGAACGCCGGCACCATGTTCAAGGTGTCCTCGCACATGAGTTCGAGCCGATCGGATGCGTGCTCGAAGGTCTTTACGCCATACATGCGCACCGATCTCTCCGGCGCTGCGAGCAGCCCCTCGTCGCCGCACTTCTCCCGGAATGTCTTGCGATCGAACTCGGTTCTCCGCTGACCAACCCACTCGAAGATGTTGCCATCGTAGATCGTGCTGCTCGAATTCGGATCGGGCCGTTTCAACCCCGCGAAGCGGCACGCCACGTCCAGGCGATCACGTAGCATGTCGAGCGAATCGCTCGTGTGCGCGAGGCTGAGCGCGACACCCAAGGAACGCAGTTCTGCTTCGTCGATGCCCAGGTGCGACATCCACAACTGCCGCAACTGGAACATCGCGCTGCGCTCGGTCTTGCCCGTGAACATCTCCTCGATGTTCAGGGTGAACGACTTCATGCGTAGCAGGGTGTGCAGTGGGTCGTCGACATAGGTGCGATGGTTGGTCACCAGCGAGAGTCTTGACGTCCTTCCCTCCGCCCGGTCGTATTGAAGCGCGCTGTAGGCGCGTTGCAGCATCGAGGTCGTCTGGGCGTTGATGAACGCGGGCAGCGTGAGATCCTCGAAGGTGTAGTAGCCGCCCGTGGCGTGCCACTTGCACTGCATCCGCTCCACGAGGATCGCGTTCCCGAACTGGTTCTTCGGCGCGTGCGCGGGGTCGTACTCCACCCAGATGTCGTCGAAGCCGCGAGGGCCAGCTTCGAACCCCACGCGCGTTACCCTGCCCTCGGGATCAAGCAGGTGTGCCGCGTGCATCCAGAACATACGCGCCTGAAACGTGTCCCCATCGCGCCGCGTGACCACTGCCTGCGTCATCGAGTTCTCCCGTCTTCAGCTCAGGGGAAACATCGGACCGAAGAGTTCGCGCCAGGTCCTCAGCGCCTCGCCGTTGCGCCCCTGGCGCACGTGGTTGATGGCAATGCCGGCTTGGCGAGCCGCCTCTTCCAGAGTGCGGCGGGCGTTCGCGATGCGGGTCGCGTCCATCGAGGCGCTGATCGGCGGCCCCAGCCCCGCGGGATCGGCCCAAGTCTCGCCGATACGCTGAGCGAGGGTGGCGAAAAAGGCCTGCATCTCCCGATCAAACTGGCCGCTCCAGCCACCATACAGGCAGTCGAGCGCTATGACCTCGATCAGGAACGACGGCTTCACGGGTTTCTCGCCGTGCTTCTTGTTGTTGTTCCAGTACTTCGCCATCCGCACGAGTCCCTTCCACTCGCTGCCGTATGCGCGGTGCGCATCAACGGCCTTTTCGGCGTGCTTCTGCGGATTGGTCTTGATCCACTTGCCGGTGTCACCATCAGGAATCTCGTAGTCGTCGCCACTATCAAAGGCCGGCACGACATCGACGCTCAGGATCTTGTAGTCGGTCTTGTCCTCCTCCTTCACGTCGACGCCGAAGTCGATGTTGATGGAGCGGCTCTGACGGCGCACCGCCTTCTCGCCATATTTCTCGACGAGCACTTCCTTGTACTTGTCGAGGACGACGCCGGCGGCCTTTTCCCGATAGTGCCGCTCGGCCTGCTTCATGACGAAGAAGATGTCGATGTCCTTGAGCGGCTTGGTCTTGGTGTAGCGGGCGTACGAGCCGGTCAGGAAGTCGCGGTCGATCGCGAACTTCGTGCGCACGAACCCGCGGACCTCCGTGTGCCGCGCGCTCGCGTTCTTCTGCTCGCGATCGTTGAGCTCCAGCCGGGACTTGAACTTGCGGAATGCCTCGTCGACGGTCAGCATCAGGCCTTTCTCCAGTAGGTGGTATTGGCGCTCAGGCCATTGTGTTCGACGGTAGTGCCGAGGCTTTGGCGAACCATGCCGTCGGTCGAGCGCAGGGTGCAACTGCTCCAGCCGTTGACGTCAGGTCGCCCCGGCTTGTTGTGCACCGATACTCTGTAGTCGGCCTGCGCGGGAACAAGCCCGGCTTTCTTGATGGCCCACTTCAACTGCTCGGTGTCGGTCCAGAAAGTGCCGGCCGACACGTCCCACGTGTAGACGACCTCGATGTCCCAGCGGAGCAGTAGGCCGTCGGTCTTCGGATCGAAGATCTCGAGCGTCACGCTCTCGAGATGTCGGGACTCGATCCACGCGCTGAGACCGCGCAGAAGAACGGCCCAGTCGTTGACCAGCTTGGTCGGATCCAGCCCACTCAGCCTGATGATGTCCTTCAGGCTCTTCAGGATGTTGTCGGCCACATAGACCACCGACTGCGTGTACGAGAAGACGGCTACGGCACTCATGATTTCAGGAAGGCATCGACGTTGAGGGACAAGCCCTGGGATTGCGCAGCCGCTTTCTCACTCTCGCCCAGCGTGGCTGTCTGGTCGCGGGCGGTGATCCTCGTGCTCTTGGCCTTAAGCGCACGCTGCACCCATTCGAGATCGTCCGCGGGGCATGGCAACGAAACCGACCAATCACCCTTCAGCGGGTCGAAGCCCAGAGCGTCCTCCTTCGCGTCTGCCCCATCAATCGCGTCTTCGTCGTAGAGGCAATAGACCCGGGTGCGCGGCCCATTGCAGGTAACAACGATGGCGGCGTCCTTGGGTGCGCGCTCGGCGATAATCGAGCCAGCTACGCCGGCGACGGATTGCAGTTCTGCCTTCGCGGTGCCTTCCTTGCCCTGTGTCAGCAGTTCAACGATCAGCGCCCAGGTCTGAGCGGTGTCCCGATGCGGCGAGCTACGGATCACGCGGCTGGCGACGGTGCTCATTTCGCACCTCCCTTGTCGGTCCGGGCTGCCTTGGCGGCCTTGGCTGCATCCAGCAGATCCGTGATCTTCAGTTGCGCCGGAGCAATGGCGACTTCCTTCCGCATGGTGAGCGCCGCAGCGACCGTCTTGCGGATCGCCCGTCCGTCGAGACCGACAACCTCATCCACCACGGCGTTGAACCTCGGGCCGCTTGCCAGGTCGGCGATCGACGGATACGTCTGCGCCAAGCCGTTCAGGCACTCACGCAGGATCTGCTCGCAGGCCGCTGTGCCCGGCATCGGGATCTCGAGTACCAAGTCGCACCGCGACGTGAACGCGGTGTCCACCGCTTGAGGAAAGTTGCTCGTGGCGATAAAGAGCAGGTTGTGGTGCGTCTCCGCGAGAGCGTCCAGTTGAACCAGCACGGCATCGGTGGCGCGATGGACGTCGACGGGGTTTGCCTGCAAGCTCAACTTGCTGCGATCGGCCGCAAGGGTCTCGACCTCATCCAGCAGGACGATGGTCGGGCCGGTGAGCGCGCTCTCCGCGATCGTCTGTGAGAACAGGTCGGAGACAGCCTTCTGAGTCTTGCCCATCATGGCGCTGCCGAGGGCGTGAGGATCGACCTCAAGCAGCCGGAACTTGCTCTTGTCGAACACCGTTGCCGTCTCCGCAGCGAGGCCTTTGGCCAGTGAGGTCTTGCCGGTGCCCGGCTGGCCGACCAGGAGGATCGTGCCGTGCAGCGGGAGAACCGTTCGCGCGACCTTGCTCCGGACCGTGAAGTTAACGATGGCCTGCGAAAGTAGTTGGTCCTTGGTCCTCTTGTCGATCACGATCGATGACCACAGCTCGCGCAAACCGCCGTCGGGGAGCGTCGTGATGCGATGGATACCTTTAGCGTTTTCGGGAGGCGATGACATGGCTGGCTACAAGCGTTCAATGGTGTAAATCGGGCGTATTGCCGCTGTCCCCCTGCCCGTTGCAGAGCCCAGAGAGTGCGGCCACATCTTCTTCACATGTCGAGATCGACTGCTTGAACGTAGCTTATCACATGATCAATATGATTCTATAAAAAGCGTAAATCGATCCCAAAATATCCGCTGATCAAGTATCATTCGGCCATGAGCGAATTCCCAACCAACCGGCGCGCCCAACTGCTGGAACGCCTTCCTCGCGCGCAGCGCGAGAGGCTCTCCCACATTGACTTCAAGCTCTATTTCCTAGGAGAGCTGCGTCGTGCCGACGTCGTCGATCGGTTCGAAACCGGCCCTGCTGGTGCTACCCGCGACATCGCGTTGTACCGGGAGATCGCGCCGGAGAACCTGGAGTTCGACGGGGCGACCAAGACCTATCGGCCGAGCGAAACCTTTGTGCCGTTGTTCGAGCACGCACCGCAACGCGTGCTGACAGCGCTTTCCCAAGGTTTTGGCGAAGGCATCGGCGATCAGTTGCAGCCGATGATCCGGTGCGAGATACCGGCCGCACTTACCCTGCCCAAAATGTCGGTCCTGGCTCCGATAACGCGAGCCATCCACCGCGGCAAGGCTGTTCGACTGGGTTACACATCGGTGGAAACCGGGCATACCGAGCGGGTGATCGTGCCGCTTGCTTTGGTCGACATCGGCCTGCGCTGGCACGTTCGCGCCTACTGCCGCCTCCGGCAAGAGTTTCGAGACTTCGTCTTCACGCGCATGAACAACCCGGCGGTGATAGAGGACAGCGAGGTGCAGCGGGAGGAGTCACCCGACCAGGACGTCCAGTGGAGTCGCATCATCGAACTCGATCTGGTACCTCATCCATCGCACAAGCGTCCCGAGATCATTGCCATGGACTACCCCATGGTCGATGGCGTCATGAAGGTGAAGGTGCGGGCCGCCAATGCAGGCTACATGCTACGCAGGTGGTCGGTCGACTGCTCTCCCAACCATCGTCTGGAAGGGCTTGAGTACGCGCTCTGGTTAAGGGATCCGTTGGCGTTGTACGGGGCGAGCAACGCCCAGCTTGCACCTGGCTACGAAAACCCAAAAGGAAGAGAAACGCCTCGCCCGATCAAGGCGATTTGAGCTATATCGACGCGATTCTCCAGGGGCTGCTTTCGGCCGCCGCTGACACTCCACCAACCTAAGCTGGGCGCCCATACTCAGCCGAAAGCGGTCAACTGGCGCTGTGCCGTGAGCTTCGACTTTTGGTTGATACCGCAGCTGACAGGCTGTATCGGTGGGGAGGACACCTGGGCAGTGATTCCAAGAATGAGGGTCGTATGGCACTCGGGCCAAAGTTGCATCGCAATGGCCGGGGAGGGGCCATAGCATGTTTGGCGCATCGCCCGCACCGGCGAATTTCACCAGCCAAGGTTCGCCCCCGGAGGGGGCAGCATGTTGGTACGAATCTTCCTGAAGGCGATCTCATCAACACACTACTTTTGTGCTTTTTGATCGCACTACTTTCGTGCTGTATCCCAGGGAGCGACGCGTTCAGTGGATCGTCAATTTTCTTCTGGCGGTGAGTTCGAGCTACCGATGCGGGCGCGGGATGCGCTGTGTCGACAAGCCAGTGGCTGTTCTGGTCCGACAGTCTTGTTAAGGTCCTCCGTGGGTGTCCAGTTCAATTCCGACTGCCCTGACGGTCAGCGGTCGGCATCCGTAGCAAAGCGGGCACATCCAGGGCGTTTTCAAATCTGCCCGACAGGCTCGGTGCGAAAGAAGCAGCCAGGCAGGATGGCCTGCTCCAGCATCTCGATGGAGCGCGCTTCCACCCCATGCCGGGCGAAGAATTCGCGCCAGCCTTGGACCACGTCGAGCATGCGCTCGATCAGGGCTTGGGCTTCGTTGGTGGACAGCCCGAAGGCGCAGCAATCGGACAACAAGTTGTAGAGGCTGGCCACCCTGCCAAAGCTCCCGGCTTCCAGCGCCAGGTCGCGGCGTTCTTGCGAGACGAGCGGTACCGGCACGATGTCGTAAGCGGGGGAAAGCCGCCAACCTGCCGGGGTGCGCAGCAAGGCGTGGTTGCGCGGGTGGTCGTCGTTGTTGGTGACCATCGCGTTGAAGAGCATGCGCATGAATAGCTCGCGCCGGTCGTCGTCGGGCTTGGCCGACCAGCGGCGCAGTTCGTCGGCCAGGAGGCGGTAGGACCATCGCTCGCGGCCGGTGTAGCCGTCTTCGGCATCGAGGATGGTGAGGCCGGAGACCAGCCCATGCCGTGCGTAAGCTTGGGCATCCGGATTCCAGTCGCGGTCGAAGCGCAACAGGAGCAAGGCCTCCGCCTGGCCGACACGCTCCAGGCGGGTGTCGCACACACGCAGGCCGGCGGCGCGGGCCAGTTCCAGTGTGGCGTATTCGATGCGCTGCATATTGTGCTGGTCCCGTTTCTCGGGAAACTTGGCCAGATAGATGCGGTGCTGGTCTTCGACGGTGGCTTTGGGCCGCGCTCCGCCCATGCTTGTGCCCGGCTCCAGGCTTTCCAGAACTTCGTGGGGCAGTTTGCCGGTTTCTTCCAATTGCTCGGCAGCATCGACGAGCGCCTGCAACTGATGGGTGCGGTTGAACGGCCTTGATGGTCCGGGCGGTGAGACGGACAGGCCAAAGCGAAGATACCCTGCGCCGTCGTCGGGGCCGTTGAGGAGGTATTCCATTTCGGCGATATCAGCTTCGGGGAGCGCCAGGCGGGCCTGGATGACGCGGCGTCCCCAGGCGTCGGGGCTGGCATCGCGCACGGCCCCCGGAATGCCTTTGAGCTTGGTGAAGTGCAGTGGTCGAGTAGACAGCGGCAGGTGGTAGGGGTCGAGCGCCACGACATTGGGTCGCTCGAGATAGCGCTTGCCATAGGTGAAAGTGCCCTGAAACGCGCCGGCGCCGACTTCGCGGACTTTCAGGGACGCGCAGGGTACCCACTCAAAGGTGCCCGGCAACTGGATGTAGACGTAGCAGGATTTTTCGGTCGCAGCCATGGAGGCTCCGAATCAGAAATCGTTGTCCGGCGCGGAGGCGCGCACGCGCTGCGGCCGCCGGGCGGCTTCGAGGATCTTCCCGTGCTCGTCAGTGTCCGGATTGGCCACTGCGCGCACAGTGTTCAACAGCCCGAGCTTCCACAATACCGCCAGCAGAGTGCCGACGGCCACGCCCGGTTCGCCGTTCTCGATGCGGTAGAGGGTACGGCGCCCAATGCCGCAGGCCTGAGCCAACTCCTGTGTGCTCAGTTGCCGGCGCAGCCTAGCCGTCCGGATGTGTTCCCCCAGTCGCTGGACGGACTGCCGGACTTCCAGAGGCAGAGACTCTGCAATGACCTGAGCCATATCTAACCCGTAAATATATTTAATGGGTCAAATTTTCTCACGGTAGTTTGAGGTGATCAAGCATCATGGGCCAAATATAGCCCAAAAATGTATTTTGCGGGTCAAATCCGGCTCAGGCTTCGCCGCTACAAAGGCTTGGGCTTCTTGCTAGCGCTTCGCTCAGGCTTTCTCGGTTGCGCGATCTTGTCCGGCGTTCGGCATGTTTCCCGTCTTACTGACGTTGTACCCCATGTGCTTTCATGTCGGGGCCACCTGACGCCAGAAACCATCGGTTGCCGGTCACTGCTTACACTTATTCGCCCAGGCACTTCTCTATCTCGTTGACCGGAGGTGGCCCGATTTGGGCATTGCCTGGCCGAGTGCGTACAACGTTTATGTCGTGCCTGAATCCATTGACAACCCCTATCTCGTTGATGATGTGGATCGACCGGCAGCCAATAGGTGCAGATACCCTCGCGTCGGTGCGTAGCCGCACTTTCGCAGTGAAAAGCGAGTGCGACAGACGCCGCTAAAAGCTGGTCCCCTACGGCGTTTGCGGGTGGAGTTTGGTCGTCGGCATGCCGGCCAATTTGCACACGGTGAGACCGGATGACCCGTCTTGCCGAGGATGCAGCAGAGTCACTGATGTTGATCAGAGCCTCTGATCAGGCCTTGCGATGGAGGTAGACATCGGGCGAAACCGTGGCATGATTTGATGCGTGGGCGAGGGGTGAGCGCGTGTACTGCATCTTTGATGTTTGATATCAGGATGTATCACGCCGTGTCACTCTAGCTCACTGGTTTTGACGGTATCTATGACGGTACGAAGGAGTTCAAGAACCGCTGCGGCCCGCATAGACACTGGATGTGCGGGTCCAGTGAATTATCGAGTGGGAGATCCCGCATCGTCTCAGGGCATCTCAATGCCCAAGTTTCTCCCAAGATTCCTGTTCTGACAATAAGTTAGCAGGTCTTACGATGCCTCACCCGGACCATCATTTCTGACGGTTCTCGCGACGGTATCGTCGAACAGGTCCTCTGAAGATCGTGGTTGATACCGTCAAAGGGGCTGACGGTACGAAGTGCCGATTTCGATTGCCGAGGCGAGACCGCGCCTCGCGCGGGCGGTCCATCCAGCAAGGCGATGGCCCGTCTTGCGCCGTGCTCAGACACCCGGCGGCAGCTTGGCGGCCATCAGGGTTCGCCGGTCGAGTTTGCAGCCGTCGACGATGAACGTCCCATCTCCCACGGCGTGAACGGTCCGGCGCTCCTGGCGTTCCGGGTCGATGTGGGCAGCAACGGCTTCCAGCACGACGATGCCGTGGCGGTCGATGATGTCGGCAACCGTGCATTCGATGTTGGCCAGGCATTCCTTGATGAGTGGCGCCTTGACGGACTTGGCCGCTACCGCCGTCAGGCCGAACCTGGCGAACTTGTCGGTATCGCGCCCAGAACATGTGCCGATGCCCACCACGGTATCCAGCAGGTCCACCGTGGGGATGGCGATCACGCATTCGCGTTGTGCGCTCAGCGCTGCGAACGAATGGTTCCACGCGCCCGTCGTGATCGCGAAGACCGGGGTGAAATCCATGACCATGGTCCACGAGATGGTCATGATGTTCGGCCGATGTCCGTCATGGGTGGTCACCAGCACCACCGGGCCCGGCTCGATCAGCGTGAAGGCCTTGGATAATCCCAGTGCTTGCATGTCGGCACCTCCATCGATGCGGGCAGCGATGCCAGTACGGCCTCGGCAGCCGTTCAAGAACCGTCGGCAGCCCTTGTCCCGCATCTTAACGCCGCCCGAATGCGATGCAGACTGAACAGCGCGGCTGCGCCCCGGGCAGCAGCCTGCCGCCAGAAACGCTGCCATTCATGACGATGCTGCCGCAACTGACAGGCAATGGCCGCCATGGCAGGCGTCGAACGCGCTCGAAGGCGCTGAAGAATCATGCAGATGCGAGGATGGAGCGAAGCGGGAGGGCACGGGCATGCATCTTGATCGGCATGGGGAGCGGCAGGTTGTTGCATGACGCTATGGGCGACAGGCTGGTATTTAGTTTGATGAAATATTAGCATAGTCTTATTATTGAGCGTCATGACTGCGCCGGTGCGGGCTGAACCGTCCTGCCTCTCGATCGAGACAACGACAGAGATACAAACATGCTTCCTGACATCCATACCGACGTGGCCGTGATCGGCGCCGGCACCGCCGGCCTGTACGTGCTGCGCGAAATCCGGCGGGCGCGGCGTTCGTTCGTGCTGATCGACCAGGGCCCCCTAGGCACCACCTGCGCGCGGGTCGGTTGCATGCCGTCCAAGGTCGCGCTGCATGCAGGCGGATTGTGGGCCGCGCGTGCGGACATGGCGCGCATGGGGGTCGGCGGCACCGGGCGGCTGGAACTGGATACCGCCCGGATCTGGGCCGCGCTGCGCGCCCAGCGCGACCAGTTCTCCGGCAGCGCGGCAGACAAGGCACGCAGCGCGGCGGGCGAATTCCTGCTCGAAGGGCGCGCACGCTTCATCGAGCCCACCTTGCTGGCAGTCGACACCGCCAACGGATTGCAGCGCATCCGCGCCACATCGGTCGTCATCGCCACCGGTTCGCGCCCCGTGCGGCCAGCGTGGCTGGACCCGGTGCGCGAGCATGTGGTGAGTACCGATGAACTGTTCGAACTCGACGCGCTGCCGGCGTCGATCGGCATTCTCGGGCTGGGCGCCATCGGCCTGGAAATGGGACTGGCCTTGTCGAGACTGGGCATCGAGGTGGTCGGCGCGGATCTTGCCGACAGCGTCGCCGGCATCGCCGATTCCGCTGTCTCCGAACGGGCCTTGGCCACCTTCTCGCGCCAGATGGCGCTTTGGCTGGGCGTGCCGGTCTCGGTCTCGCGGGGTGGGCGGGGCGTGGTTGTGCGCTCGGGCGAGCGCAGCGCAGAAGTCGATCTGTTGCTCGCCGCCCTGGGCCGCCGTCCGAATACCGATGGCCTCGGCCTGGTGGAGGCGGGGTTTCCGCTCGACCAGCGCGGTGCGCCGGTGTTCGATTCTTCGACACTGCAAATCGGCGACTTGCCGGTCTTCATCGCCGGCGATGCCAATGGCGAACGCCCCTTGATGCACGAAGCGGCGGACGAGGGCGCCATCGCAGGCTACAACGCCTCGCGTCCGGCGCCGATGCGTTTTGCCCGCAAGGTGGCGCTCGGCATCGCCTTTTCCAGCCCGGACGTGGCCGCCGTCGGCGCCAGGTTGTCCCAGCTCGATGCCGATGAAATCGTCATCGGCACGGCATCGGGCGAGGGCAACGGCCGCGCGCGCATCCTCCATGCGCAGGATGGCCTGCTGCGCGTCTATGCGGACCGCCGTGACGGCCGGCTGCTCGGTGCGGCCATGGTGACGGCCGGTGGCGAACATCTGGCGCACCTGCTCGCATGGGCCATCCAGCGCAAGGAGACCGCCCGCGGCCTGCTGGCCTTGCCGTTCTATCACCCGGTGATCGAGGAAATGCTGCAGTCCGCCTTGCAGGACATCGTGCGCCAACTCCCGCAGACCTCCGCCGGGGATGCGATACCGGCCGGTCTTGTGCCTGAATCCGGCGGGCGGGCTGCCTGATGACGGACTTGCACCGAGGCGCCTCCGTTCGTGCTCATCGCAGACTCATCTACTGGCTGGCCTTTGCCGACGGTCTGGCGCTGCTCGCCCTCGTCGCCATTGCGGTGCCTGCCAAACATCTGCTCGACATGCCGGCGGGCGTGAGCGTGCTGGGGCCGGTACATGGCGCGCTGTTCATCTCCCTGGCCCTTGCCAGCCTGACCGCGCTGGCACGCGGCATCCTTCGGCCAGGACTCGCCCTGCTGCTGTTTCTCGGCGCGCTGCTGCCCTTCGGGGCCTTCTTCGCCGATCACCGGCTGAAGAAAGCCTATCCGGAACTCGGCGCGTGAATGGCATCGCCCATCCGGAGCACCGTTTCGCCGAACGCCCTCATCTTTCGTCCACAAGGAGCTGCACCATGAAGAAAGCCCTCGTCGCACTCGCCTTCGCACTCGGTTCCGGCGCCGCGCTCGCCGACAAGCAGGTCGTCACCGTCGTAGTCAACGATGCCAGCACCATGACGCAGGGCATGGCCATGGTCCTCGCCAATCAGATGCAGGAGCAGGGCGCGCAGGTCGACATCCTGTTGTGCGACAAGGCCGGAGACCTGGCACTCAGGAACGCGGCGGGCGAAGCCCTGAAGCCCAACGACGTCACCCCCGCGCAATTGCTCGATGCCGCACTAAAGAAGGGGGCGACGGCCTCGGTTTGCGCACTCTACCTGCCCAACTCCGGAAACAAGCCGGAGGACCTCAAGGAGGGCATCAGGCCGGCCAAGCCCGCCGACATGGGGCGTGCCCTGCTCGAACCGAGCCGCAAGGTCATCGGGTTCTGAGCGGATACGGGCCCCCGCGGCGGCCAGCCCGATCCGGTCCGCAGTGAGTCTCGCGGACCGGCAGATCACTGCATTCAAGCCGGTCGCGGTGCATGACGTCCGCTACCGATCGCGTCGGCCGAGGAGGCCCCGATGACCGTTCCCGCTTCAAGTGTCTCGCCCCTTGCCCACGAAGGGCGGCTGGCGCATTTCCCCGTCGCGCTGTTCTCGACCGTCATGGGCATGGCCGGGCTGGCCATCGCCTGGCTCAAGGCCCACCATGACGGCAGCGTACCGCTGGACATCGGCCTCGCGCTGCGCTGGCTGGCGAGCGGCCTGTACGTATTCCTGCTGGCGATCTACGCTGCCAAGGCGCTGCGCCATCCGGATGCCGTGCGGTCTGACTGGGGCCACCCGGTACGGCTCAATTTCTTTCCCGCCATCTCGATCGGCCTGATCCTGCTCGGCATCGCCTGGGCCCAGGATGCGCCCGGCGCGGCGCGCTGGCTGTGGGGCATCGGCGCCGCAGCCCACCTTACGTTCACACTGCTCGCCATGAGCAGTTGGATCCATCACGCCCATTACGACATCAGGCACGCCAACCCGGCTTGGTTCATTCCTGTGGTGGGCAACATCCTCGTGCCGATCGCAGGCGTACGGTTTGCGCCTTTGGACGTCAGCTGGTTCTTCTTCAGCATCGGCCTGGTGTTCTGGCTGGTGCTGAAGACCATCGTGCTCTATCGCCTGTTCTTCCACGAAGCGTTGCCGGCACGCTTGACACCGACGCTGTTCATCCTGATCGCGCCGCCCGCGGTGGGGTTCATTTCTTATGTGGCGCTGACCGGCCAGCTCGATGCCTTCGCCCGTGTGCTGTACTTCACCGCGCTGTTTCTGACCCTGCTGCTGGCGAGCAATGCCGTGCGTTTCTTCCGCCTGCCTTTCTTCATCTCGGCCTGGGCTTATTCCTTTCCGCTGGCGGCGATGACGATCGCCACCTTCGAGATGAGCGCGCGCAGCGGCTCCGCCTTTTATGCCGGATTGTCCTGGGGGCTGCTGGCGATACTCAGTGCGGTGGTCGCCCTGTTGGCGTTGAAGACCCTCGCGGCGGCGGCCGGACACAGAATCTGCGTGCCCGAATAGGGCGCGACAGGGTACCCGCATTGCACGTTATTTCGATGCGGCCCGGCAGTGCGTGCCCGGCGCCGATGCGTGCCACCACGCTGCCTGGCCGGCGTTGCCCTACAGCAGGGTGGGATTGGGGGCATCCCCATACACGCGTCCGGGATCGAAGGTCTTTTCCGCCTCGGTGAACATCAGCGCCCCCGGTTGAGCCTGTCCGGCGCCGACGGCAACGCGGCGATAGAAGCAGGAGCGGTAGCCCACGTGGCAGCTTGCGCCGGAACCGGCCACGCGCACGCGCAGCCACACCGCGTCCTGGTCGTCGTCGATGCGCAGCTCTTCCACGGCCTGCACCAGGCCGCTCGTCGCGCCCTTGTGCCACAGGACCTGGCGCGAGCGGCTCCAGTAATGGGCCTCGCCGGTCTGGATGGTTTTCTGGAGGGCTTCCCGGTTCATGTAGCCCAGCATCAGCACCTCGCCGCTGGCGGCATCAGTGGTGACGCAGGCGATCAGGCCGCGCTCGTCGAACTTTGGCGCCAACTGGTCGCCTTCTTCCACTTGCTCGATGGACAGGCGCGGGGCGAACAGCGCTTCGCTGGATGGAGAGGTTCGGTTCGTCATGTCGTGGACTCTTGTCAGGGTTCGAGGGAGGGTTCCGGCGGCGTGGCTTCGAGAAACCGCAGCGGCTGGCCTTGCGGGGACGTGCCGGCCAGGGCTTCGTCGCACACGGCGACCTGGCCGCGCACGACGGTGTGGATCGGCCAGCCGCTGACCGTGGTGCCGTCATAGGGCGTCCAGCCGCTGCGGCTGGCGATCCAGTCGTTGCGGATGACACGGCGTGCCCGCAGATCGACGATGCTCAGGTCGGCATCGAAACCCAGCGCGATGCGGCCCTTGCCTTCGATGCCGAAGACGCGCGCCGGGCCGGCGCTGGTGAGGTCCACCAGGCGCTGCAGGCTCAGGCGCCCGGCATGCACGTGGTCGAGCATGATGGGCAGCAGGGTCTGCACGCCGGTCATGCCGCTGGGCGACTGCGGATAGGGTCTGGCCTTCTCTTCCAGCGTGTGCGGGGCGTGGTCGCTGCCGATGACGTCCACCACGCCGTCGCGGATGCCTTGCCACAGCGCCTCCTGGTGGCGCCGTTCGCGCACCGGCGGGTTCATCTGCGCGAGGCTGCCCAGGCGCGCGTAGCAGTCGGGCGCGTGCAGGCTCAGGTGGTGGGGCGTGACTTCCACGCTCACGCGGCGCTTGTGGCCGGCCAGCAAGGCGATTTCCTCGCCGGTGGAAATGTGCAGGAGGTGCAGGCGGCGTCCCGTTTCGCCGGCCAGCCGCAGGATGCGCCGGGTCGCCAGCAGCGCGCTTTCCACGTCGCGCCAGACGGGGTGCTGGCCCACGTCGCCGCTGGCCTCGACGATGGCCTTGCGCGCGCGCAGCCGGGCCTCGTCCTCGGCGTGCACGGCCATGCGCCGGCGGCCGTGGCGCAGGATGCGGCGCAGCACTTCATCGTCGTCGGCCAGCAGGTCGCCGAAGGAACTGCCCATGAAGACCTTGACGCCGGCGCAGCCGGGCAGGTTCTCCAGCGCTTCCAGTTGTTCCGCATTGACGGCCGAGCCGCCGATATAGAAGGCATGGTCGCACCAGGCGCGGCTGCGGGCAGCGTCGAGCTTGGCCTGCAGGTCGGTGGCGCTCAGCGTCAGCGGGTTCGTGTTCGGCATTTCGAACACTGCGGTCACCCCGCCCAGCACCGCGCCACGGGTGCCGGCTTCGAGGTCTTCCTTGTGCGTCAGGCCCGGTTCACGGAAATGCACTTGGCTGTCGATGACACCGGGCAGCACGTGCAGCCCCGCCGCGTCGAGCGTCGTGTCCGCGCGCCAGTTGCTGCGCAGTTCGCCCAGCGCGACGATGCGGCCGGCCAGGCAGGCCACGTCGATGCGTTCCGCGCCGTTGGGGGTGAGCACGGTGCCGCCTTGCACCAGCAGGTCGGCATGGCGGCATGCCAGCCGCCGGGGCAGATCGGGGGTGGTCATGGGTTTGCTGCCGTGGGCACCGGCGTGGGTACTGGGGCCGTTTCCGGCACCAGCCGGCGCAGCAGCGCGGCGTGTTCCGACTGGCGCGCCGCCAGGTCGGGGGCACTGGCCTGCTCGCGCAGCAGGGCCAGCGCTTCGTCCAAGCCAAGCACGTCCAGTTCCTTGCCCTCGCGCGTGCGGATCGCCACGCTGCCGCTGGCGGCCTCCTGGCCGCCGACCACCAGCAGGAAGGGCACGCGCTGCAAGGTCTGTTCGCGGATCTTGTAGCCGATCTTCTCGTTGCGCACGTCGGCCTCGGCGCGCAGGCCGGCGCCGCGCAGCAGCCGCGCCACATCCCCGGCATAGGCGGCGTGCGCTCCGGTGATCGACAGCACCATGGCCTGCACCGGCGCCAGCCAGGCGGGCAGCCTGCCGGCGTGGTGCTCGATCAGGATGCCGGTGAAGCGCTCCAGCGAGCCGAACAGCGCACGGTGCAGCATGACCGGGCGCTTGCGCTGGCCGTCTTCATCGACGTAGTCGATACCGAAGCGCTCGGGCAAATTCATGTCCACCTGCAGGGTGCCGCACTGCCAGTCGCGGCCGATGGCGTCGCGCAGCACGAATTCCAGTTTGGGTCCGTAGAACGCGCCTTCGCCGGGGTTGAGCCGGTAGGCCAGCCCCATGCCGTCGAGTGCGTGGATCAGCGCGCCTTCGAGCAGATCCCAGGTGGCGTCGTCGCCCATGCGGTTGCCGGGCCGGGTGGACAGCTTGATGCGCACGTCCTCGAAGCCGAACTGGCGGTAGATGTCCAGCACCAGCGCCACGATGGCGCGGCATTCGGCGTCCATCTGCGCCGGCGTGCAGTAGATGTGTGCATCGTCCTGGGTGAAGTGGCGCACGCGCAGCAGGCCGTGCAGCGCGCCCGAGGGTTCGTAGCGATGCACCTTGCCGAACTCGCCCATGCGGATGGGCAGGTCGCGGTAGCTCTTCAGGCCATGGCGGTACAGCAGCACGCTGCCCGGGCAGTTCATCGGCTTGAGGGCCAGCGCGCGGCCGTCCTCGGTCTCGGTGGTGAACATGTGCTCGCGGTAGTTGTGCCAGTGGCCGGAGATTTCCCACAGGCTGCGGTCCATCACGTCCGGCGAATTCACCTCCACGTAGCCGGCATCCTGCTGGCGGCGGCGCATGTAGGCGATCAGTTCCTGGAACACCGCCCAGCCGCGCGGATGCCAGAACACCGCGCCCGGTGCGTCCTCCTGGAAGTGGAACAGATCCAGCTCGCGCCCCAGCCGGCGGTGGTCGCGCTGCTCGGCCTCCTCGATGCGCTTCAGATAGGCATCCAGGTCCTGCTTGTTGGCCCAGGCGGTGCCGTAGATGCGCTGCAACTGCGCGTTCCTGGCGTCGCCGCGCCAATAGGCGCCGGACAGCTTGGTCAGCTTGAAGTGCTTCAGGAAGCGCGTGTTGGGCACGTGCGGGCCGCGGCACATGTCCACGTACTCCTCGTGGAAGTACAGGCCCAAGTGCTGCTCGTCCGGCATGTCCTCGATCAGGCGCAGCTTGTAGTCCTCGCCGCGCTCCTTGAAGACGGCGATGACTTCATCGCGCGGGGCGATCTTCTTGACGACGTCGTAGTCCCTGGCGATCAGCTCGCGCATGCGCTGCTCGATGGCCGCCAGGTCCTCGGGGGTGAAGGGGCGCTCGAAAGCGATGTCGTAGTAGAAGCCTTCGTCGATCACCGGGCCGATCACCATCCGCGCGCCCGGGTAGAGCTGCTTGACCGCGTGGCCGACCAGGTGGGCACAGGAATGGCGGATGATCTCCAGCCCTTCCGCATCCTTGGGCGTGATGATCTGCAGCGCCGCATCCCGGTCGATCGGGTCGCAGGCATCCACAAGGCGGCCATCCACCTTGCCGGCCACGGTGTTCCTGGCCAGGCCGGGGCCGATGGCGGCGGCAACGGCGGCGGCGCTGACGGGCGGGTCGAAACGGCGCTGCGAACCATCGGGCAGGGTGAGGGTGACGGCGCGGTCGGAAGCGAGGGTGGGCATGGTTCAGAACTCGTTCTGGATGATCTTGTAGCCGCGCACCAGTTGGTTGTTGGTGCGGGCCACGTCTTCGGAGAATTCGCTGGCGTCGACCGACACCTTGGGCAGGGTCGCCAGGTCTGTGGAGCGTCCGATGCGCACGGTCGATGGCACGTGGAAACCGGCCGGCAGATGACAGCCGTCCACTACAGCGTTGAAGCGCACCACGCAGCCGTCTTCGACGACGCAGTCGAACAGCACGCTGTTGAAGCCGATGAACACGCCGTGGCCGACCGTGCAGGGGCCGTGGACGATGGCGCGGTGGGCGATGGAGGTGCGTTCGCCGATGCTCACCGCCGCGCCCGACTTGGAGTGGATGACCACGCCGTCTTGGATGTTGGAGTGCGCGCCGATCACGATCGGCGCCAGATCGCCGTCGGCATCGACTTCGTCGGCGCGGATCACCGCGTAGGGGCCGATGAAGACGTTCTCCTCGACGATGACCTTGCCACACAGGATGGCGGTGGGATCGACGAAGGCGCTGGGATGGATCTGCGGCAGGTCGCCGCGCGGGTTCTTGCGGATCATGAAGTGCTATTCCGTGGGTTTTGAGCGGGCCATGCGTAGGTGCCGTCTCGATGGCGTACTGCGGGGCGGTTGGATGAAAGCGGCAGCGCGGAGCGGGGCAGCGGGCCGATGAACGACCGGTGGCCCCGGACCGACAAGGTCGCCGCCCGAATGAGTCAGTGCCTCATACCGGCGTCTCTTCGGCCAGGGCCCAGGTACTGCCCTGCGGCGTGTCCCGGAGCAGGACGCCGGCCTCGGCCAGCTGGCCGCGCAGCGCATCGGCGCGTGCGAAGTCGCGCTGCCGGCGGGCCTGCTCGCGCTCGGCTACCCGCGCCTCGACCCAGGCCGCGTCGAGCGGCATTGCGGCCTGCGCTGGAGCAGGTGTGTGCAAGGCCGCCAGCGCCGTTTCCGGGGACTGCTCCAACAGCCCGAGCAGGCGGGCGGAGGCCAGCAGCCGGGCCTTGATCTGCGCCCGTTCGGCATCGGCGCCGGCGCCGGCCAGTTCTGCCAGCAGCACGTGGAGACGGGCCAGTGCGCCGGGGACGTTGAGGTCGTTGCCCAGGGCGCCCAGCACTTCGTCGTCGGGCGCGGCGTCGGGCAGGGCAAGGTGCTCGGCCTTCTCCAGGCCACGGTAGAAGCGCGCTAGGGTCAGCCGCGCGGCGGCCAGGCGCTGCGCGCTCCAGTCCAGCGGATGGCGGTAGTGCGCGGACAGCAGCGCCAGGCGGATCGCCTCGCCCGGCGCCTGGTGCAGCAGGTCGCGCACCAGCAGCACATTGCCCAGCGACTTGGACATCTTCTGCCCGTCCACGGTGACGAAGCTGTTGTGCACCCAGGTGCGGCAGTACGGCGCGCCGTGGGCGCAGGTGCCCTGGGCGATTTCGTTTTCGTGGTGGGGGAAGATCAGGTCCTGGCCGCCGCCGTGGATGTCGATGGTGTGGCCCAGGTGGCGGCCGATCATCGCCGAGCACTCGATGTGCCAGCCGGGGCGGCCGCGCCCCCAGGGGCTGTCCCAGCCGGGCAGGTCGGGCGTGGAGGGCTTCCACAGCACGAAGTCCATCGGATCGCGCTTGTAGGGCGCGACTTCCACCCGGGCGCCGGCGATCATGTCTTCGGTGCGCCGCCCGGACAGGCGCCCGTAGTCGGGCCAGGACGGCACGTGGAACAACGCGTGGCCCTGCGCCACATAGGCGTGGCCGCGCGCCACCAACGCTTCGATCAGCGCGATGATCTCAGCGATGTGCCCGGTGACGCGCGGCTCCAGGTCGGGCGCCAGCACGCCCAGGGCGTTCATGTCGGCGTGGTAGGCGTCGATGTAGCGCGCGGTGAGGGTGCCGATGGTCACCCCTTCGGCGGCTGCGGCGGCGTTGATCTTGTCGTCCACGTCGGTGAAATTGCGGGCGTAGACCACCTGCGGGTAGTGGTGCCGCAGCAGGCGTGCGAGCACGTCGAACACCACCGCCGGCCGGGCGTTGCCGATGTGGGCGTAGTTGTAGACCGTGGGGCCGCAGACGTACATCGTTACCCGGTCGGGCTGTCCGGTGCGAAGCGCTTCCTTGCGGCGCGTCAGGGTGTTGTGGAGGCGGACGGCGGAACTCATGCCGCATGCTCCTCGGGCTGCGGCGGCACTTGCCGGAATGCGCGGAAGGTGGCCTCGATGAGCTCGCGCCCGACGTCGCGGGTGATGAACACCAGGCGCGAGCGGCGATCCTCGCCAGGCCAGGCGGGCAGCGGCACCGGCGGATGGAAGATGTGTTGTACGCCGTGGATGACGAGCGGTGCATCCTGCCCCTCGATGTTGAGGATGCCCTTGACGCGCAGGATGTTGCTGCCGACGAAGGCCATCAACACGTCCAGCCAGGTGGCCAGCGTGTCCTCGGCGATCGGTTCGTCCACCGTGAAGCAGAAGGCGCGGATATGGTCGTCGTGGCGGTTCACGTCGCCGTGCTCGCGCTGCCCATGCGTGTAGCGATGGCGGCCGTGACTGGCAGGGCTGTACCGATCGGGGGCACGGGGGCGGAACCGCGATTCCGCATAGGCTTCTTCCTTGAGCCAGCGCTCCACGTCCGGCACCTTGCCCGCAGTGGAGAACACCCCGAGGTCCAGCACCTTTCCGGGTGCAAGCGCCCCATTGCGCACGGTCCAGCGCGGCGCGGCGGGGTTGATGCCATCGAGCCGATGCGCAAGCGCGGCGCGCTGCTCGTCGGTGGCCAGATCGGCCTTGGTCAGCAGCAGGACGTCCGCCATGGCCGCCTGTTTGATGGCTTCCACGTGCTGGTCCAGGGTGTTCGTCCCCGTCGCCAGGTCGATGGTCGCGACGATGCCGTCGAGCCGGTAGCGCGCTGCGATCTGCGGGTGCGTCATCAAGGTGTGCAGGATCGGCGCCGGATCGGCCAGCCCCGTGGTCTCGATCAGAACGCGGCGGAACTGGCGCTCACCGTTGCGCGAAAACCGCCAGGTGATGTCGCGCAGCGTCTGTACCAGATCGCCGCGGATGGTGCAGCACAAGCAGCCGCTGCTCATTTCCACGACCAGGCTCTCGGTGCTGTGGGCGACGAGCAGGTGGTCCAGTGCCATTTCGCCGAACTCGTTGATGATGACCAGCGCGTCGGCCAGCTCGGGCTGCTGCACCAGGTGGTTGAGCACGGTCGTCTTGCCGCTGCCCAGAAAGCCGGTCAGCAGGGTGACGGGAATCGGCAGGGGGTCTTCGGTCATGATGAGACACCTTCTTGCTCCGCCGCCGGGTAGGCAGCGGCTTCGTGGAGAGGCAGGCTTTCCGGGCGCCGGACATGACCTTGGGAATGGGCGGAGCCGCCGTTCGGCGCGGCTGGGGGACGGCGCTTCCGTCCGGTTTGCGACATGGGATGCATGGCGTACTCAGGGCCAATCGGGAAACGGGTTGTGCCAGGCTGCCCAGGACTCCGGCCCGCGGGCCATTTCCGTGTCGGTCAGCAGACAAAGATCGAAGCACTCGCGCAGCATGGCTTCATCCATGTCGATGCCGATCAGCACGAGTTCCTGGCGCGCGTCGCCGACCTCGTCGTCCCAATTCGCGCGGATCGCGGCGACGGACTCCGGGTCCTGCGGCCAGCGCTCCGGCGGCACGGCGGCCCACCAGTAGCCGGCCACGCCATGCCGGGCCACCGCGCCGGCCTGCGACCAGGAGCCGGCCAGCATCGGATGGCTGGCCAGCCAGAAGAAGCCCTTGGAGCGCACCACGCCTGGCCATTCGGTTTCCACCAGGTCGAAGAAACGCTGCGGATGAAACGGCCTGCGCGCGCGGTACACGAAGCTGCGGATGCCGTATTCCTCGGTCTCGGGCGTGTGCGTGCCGCGCAGCTCCTGCAGCCAGCCCGGCGCCCGCGAGGCTTCCTCGAAATCGAACAGGCCCGCGTCCAGCACGCGCTCCAGCGGCACCTTGCCGAACTCGGCGATCTCGATGCGCGCGCGCGGGTTGAGGCTGCGCATGATCGCGGTGAGTTGCTCGCGTTGTTCCGCGCTGATCAGATCGGTCTTGTTGAGCACGATCACGTCACAGAACTCGATCTGGCCGATCAGGAGGTCGACCACCGTGCGCTGGTCCTCATCGCCCAGCGATTCGCCGCGCGACCGGATGCTGTCGCGCGAACCGTAGTCGCGCAGGAAGTTGTAGGCATCGACCACCGTGACCATGGTGTCCAGCCGCGCGACCTCGCCCAGGCTGCGCCCGTCCTCGCCTTCGAAGGTGAAGGTCTCGGCCACCGGCAGTGGCTCGGAGATTCCCGTGGACTCGATGACGAGCTGATCGAAGCGGCCGTCCCTGGCAAGGCGGTCGACCTCGATCAGCAGATCCTCGCGCAGGGTGCAGCAGATACAGCCGTTGCTCATCTCGACGAGCTTCTCGTCGGTGCGGGACAGCTCGGCGCCGCCGTCGCGCACCAGGGCCGCGTCGATGTTGACCTCGGACATGTCGTTGACGATCACCGCCACGCGGCGGCCTTCCCGGTTGTTCAGGATATGGTTCAACAAGGTGGTCTTGCCGGCGCCGAGGAAGCCGGAGAGTACGGTCACGGGCAGTTTTTTCTGCGGTAAAGAAACTTGGTCTGCGTTCATTGCTGGTCGTCTTTCGTTATAACGGTGGTGGTGTCGGTACGCCCCGATGCGGTGCACGCCGGGCATTTGCGATGCGGATCGATGACCGGGCGGCGGGTTCGCAAGCGGCATGGCTGAGGCCGCGCGGCCAGCACGCATCGCTGGTTGGCCGTGGGTTTTTCGGGATTGCGCATGGAGATGGGGGCAATCCTGCTGTTTCATGATTGTTATGTTATAACATAACAATCAAAGGGCTTCAAAGAAGCTTCAAGAGTTCTCCCGCCAGGCTGGGGTTCGCCCGCCGGTCAGGGCGGGATACGGATGGCCCGCAGGCAAGTCGAGGAGTGCGGCATGGCAGTGCGGCCGCTCCGGCACTTCAGTCGCCTGGCGTCAGGCTTCGAGACAGATGGAGCGCGGGATGATGGTCGAGCCTTTCGGCGCGGTCGACCGCTGCTGCTGGATGTTCTTCTCGTGACGCGCCCCGAGGCCCTGCGCCAGCCGCACATCCGTGCCTTCATGGATGTTCTCCGCGACCAGAGGTGCAATCCTGCGTAGCCGCGCGCGATCGGTAATTCGGGCAGGGACGCGGGGCGGGGCACTCAGCGGCGCCGCCACCGGAGGAAGTGCCAGCCCTTGAACAGGCCTCGCTTGCTGAGGGGCTCGAACACCGCATCCGGCCCCTCGGGGTCGAGAATCTCGTTGTCGGCGAACCATTCTTCCGCGCTGCCGAGTTCGGGGAGCTTGTAGCGGACGAGGCTGCGCCCCGGACCGCGCAAGTGCTCGATGGCTGCGATCATGGACCGCCGCTGCCGGTACTCGTCGGCGACGTCTTCGGCATCGACTCCCAGATGCTCGGCGATGAGATCGTCGCGGACCAGGGCGATCTTTTTCCGTGTCTCGGCTGAATCGGGGCCGTCGGCGGCGAGAATCACATCGCATTCGGTGTCGAAGCGCAAGGAACGGTTGTTGAAATTCGACGAGCCGACGCGGAGGCAGACGTCGTCCACGACCATGACCTTGGCGTGGACGTAGATGTCCGCTCCGGCGCGGGTCCGGGGGTGATAGATGCGCAAGCGCCCGTGGCGGTCGATGCGTTGAAGCGCTTCGACGAGGCGCGCCCTGGCCGAATCCATCGCCAGGGGTTCGAGCCAGCCCTCGGCCGAGACCGGGTTGACGACGACGATCTCCGGCCCGTCGTCTTCCGAGAGGCGCTGAGCAATGGCGCGCGCGATCCTGCGTGAGGCGAAGTACTGGCTTTCGGCATAGACCAGCCGCTTCGCCCGCCCGATCAGATCCAGGTACATCTGTTCGATTTCGTGAATCGGCTCGGCGCCGTCGATTTCGGGCCGGGTGCGTGCGATGCCGAGCCTGACGTCGCGGAAGCTGGGAGCCAGCCCCGCGGGCCAGCAATCGTGCGCGTCCTCGACCGGCGCGAGGCGCTCTCCCGTTGCCGCAAGCCAGCGGTCGCGCGCCAGATCGCCGATCGCGCGGGCGGCGGCGGCGTCGAAGGCGCTGGTGGCGTCGTGCCAGGGTTCGTAAGGCGTGCCGTCCGGATCGACGCGCGCGGGAGCCTCGTCCTCGTGCGCCCGCTGGTCCCAGCGGCCCATGGTCATGTCGATGCCGCCGCAGAACGCGAGGCAGTCGTCGATGGCCACGATCTTCTGGTGGTGCGAGCCGGCAAAGGGATGGGCGCCATCGAGCTTCAGGGTGATGCGGGGGTGCATCTTCCAGCGCAGGATCGTCAGCAGTGTCCGCCCCCGGAAAAGCGCCTTGAAAGCGCCGGTGTCCCAGCGCAGCAGCCGGATCTCCAGTTCCGGCGAGCGCCTGGCCAGCCACAGGACGAAATCTCCGAGCTTCGCGGGGCCTTCGTCGTCACTCTCGCCGAGGCTGATGCGGGCATCGAAATCCCATCCGACGAGAAAGATGCTCTTGCGGGCCGCGAGCATCGCCTCGCGGGCTACGACGAAATAATCGGCCGCATCGACGATGAAGGCGAAGCGGTCCGCCTTTTCGACCCGCCAGCAGTTCTCGCCCAGGCGGAACAGGTTTGCGTCGTTCTTCTCGTTCATGGCAGCCCCCGATGTCGAACGCGGCAGATGGCCGCCGGGTGCCGGCCCGGCCGTTCCCGCCACGTACTACCATGAACGCGCGCCTCCCGCTATGTCGAACGACCCATCTGAAGGATACCGTTGCACTGTTCATGCCCGCGCAGATCGAGCAAGGCTTCCAGCAGGAAGAACGTGGCGCAGGACGATTCGACTTTTTCCTCGCCACCGGAGCCCGCATGGTAAAGGTGCCCGACGAAGCGTCCTGTTTCGGCGATATCGTCGGCAAGCAGGAGCGAGGAAATCTGTGAACGGGATTGCTGCAGCAGCCAGGGCTGGTCCGGCAGCAGGCGATACAGTTTCAGCATCGCAACGGCGGCAATGGCTTGTGCGGAGGGGTCGTGCGATGCACGCGACGATGTCCCGTCTTCCGCGCCTTCTCCCCAATGCTGCATCCAATGGATGCAAGCCTGAAGTGCCGCATCCCGGTAGCACAGGCCGTACAAGCGGACGGCTTCGGCCATGCCCAGCATGGCCCAGGCCTGGCCGCGCGGCCAGGCGCCGGCTTCATCCGCCAAGATTATGCCGTTGGCTTCCAGTATTGCATTGGCTCGCCAGGCGCCATGCTCCGTGGCCAGATAGCGCAGGCAGGTCTGTAAATGGAGGTGCGCCTTCGTAAGTCCCTCGGTGCCGCCATAGTCGTGCAGCAATGCCAGCGTTGGCGCCAGTGCATCGACATTGACCAGGCGTGCGCCCGGCTCTCCGGCCCCCATGCCCGGCCCGACCGTACATGCCGCCAGCGACGGATCGAAATCTCCGGCAATCGCGTGTGCGGCCTGGACCGCGAGTCGTCGGGCGGCATCGTTGCCGCAAACGTGGTACCCGACGGCAGCGCCGTACCAGAAGACGAAACTGCGGTTGATCGAGGGTTCGGGCAACGATGACGCGAGCCGTGTGGACCAGATGCGCGCCGTCTCGAGGTCGTGCGTCCTGCCGTAGCGGGCCGCGCGCAGCCACCACAGCCCGGCCCAGAACCCACCGAGCCACGAGCCGCGCCTGGATGAGGTCCATTCTGCGGCAGCCGCGGGCCGGAACAGGGGAAAGCGGTCGCCGCATTGTTCGGCAATGCCGTCCAGGCTTCCGAAAAGCGCATCGATGGAATCGGGGGTGGAAACCTTCCTAGCGTTCATGAGCGTGTTCCGGCGCGCCAGTGCGCAGATGCCATAGCAGCAGGCATAGAACGCCGCCTGCCAGCAGAATGATGATGAGCCCCAGCCAGGCGGCGGCAAAGCCTTCCGTGTGTGCGAGCAGCCAGCCGAACGCGGGCGGGCCAAGGGCGAAACCGCCGAAAAAGCCTGCCGATAACATGCCGGCCGACGTGGCGGCGCCGCCGAATCGCTGGTCGCGCAGCAGCATGCTCATGGCGATCGCGTTGCTGGCGACGACCGTCAGCCCCATTCCGATCACCCCCAGCCATAACAGCCAGTGCTGTTGGGGACTGGCCTGGCGCAGGGCCGCCAGTGCCAGGCCGGCGAGCACGAACAGGGCTCCCAGCAGCACGCTTTCGTCCCGCAGCCTGGTGCCGAGTGGTGTCAGCAGTACCCGCGACAGGATTCCCATGGCGCCGAAGCAGGCGACCATGGCGCCGATGGTTGCTGCCGGCACGCCCAACTGGTCGGCGTAGACACCGAGGAAGGTCATGAATGAAGACAGCGCCAGGCCTGCGCAAAGCTGGATGGCCATGAGCATCGACAGCCATATGCTGGGTGCATGAACGGACAGTGGGGGAGGGCGCATCGTTGTCGCCCTGGCAGGCACCCAGCGAGCCACCAGTGCGGCCATCAACAGTGCCACCGGAACCCAGGCGGCCAGGGCGCCGCGCCAGCCCCACAGCAGGACGAGGGGCGGGAGTGCCACGCCCGCCAACAGCGCGGATGCCTGCACTCCCGACTGCTTGAGGCCGACCACGCCGGCTTTGCGGGCAGCGGGCACGCCGTGGGCGATGGCCTGGTTGGTGGCAGGGTTCGCCAGCGACTGCGCGATGCCGCAGAACAGCAGGGCCGCCACCAAGCCACCGAACCCTGGCAGGACGGCCATCAGCGAGAACGACAATCCGACCAGCAGGAACAGGCCCACGAGCCCCGCGCGCGTCCCCGTCCGCTGTACCAGGGATCCAGCCCAGGGCGACAACAGCGCGGCGACTCCGAAGGTGCTGGCGGTAAGCCACCCCAGTTGCTCGCGGAGGATTTCCAGATCGGAGATCAGGCGTGGGCCGATGATGCCGATGGCGTAGAAAATCATCATCGGCATGCCCATCGCCATCACCAGCAGCCCGGAAAGCCCTGCCATTGAGCGGGGGAGTGATGGTTCTCCGCTCATTCGGCAGCCCTGGAAAGCCGCCTGGATGGGTACCTGGGATCGAATGCGGTGTCGGGTGTCGTCGCGTCCAGCAACTGCCGGCCGATGGTGCTGATCAGCGCATCGTCAGCGCCATCCAGGATGTGAGTGGTCCTGGCATTTCGGTAGATGCCCGCCAGCGGCATCCAGTCGCTCAGGCCCTCGGCGCCCATGATCTGGATGGCACTGTCCGAAGCTTCGCTTACGGCATCGGATGCGGCCAGCTTCGCCAGATTGACCTCGATGCTGTTGCCGATGCCGGTGTCGAACTTGTGCGCTGCATCCAGCACCAGGCTCCGAGCGGTGGCGATGGCGCGGTATACCCGGTAAATCCGCGCACGCACGAGCTGCTTGCCGGCCAGCCGTGCCAGTTGTCCCTTCGGCGAATGAACGCGCCCGCACATCAGCTCGAAGCAGCGTTGTGCCTGCCCCAGCCAGTGGGCGGAGCGCAGCAGCCTGCCCAGGCCCAGGCGTTCCTGCATCAGGGCGATGCCCTGGCCGGGCTGGCCGAGAACATGGTCGTAAGGTACCTGCACGCCCTTGAAGGCCAGTTCGGCCTGGCCCTGCCAGCGCCCCAGCAGCGATAGGGGACGCAGAACCTCGAAACCGGGCGCACCGGTCGGGACCACGATCATGGAAAGGGCCTGCGCCACCGGGCCCTCGCCGGTGCGTGCCACCACGGTTGCGAAATCCGCAAGCTGGGAACGGCAGATGAACCACTTGCGGCCATCGATGTGCCAGTTGCCGTCCCCCAATTCGGCCCGGCAGTTCATCGTCGCCGGAATTGAACCAATACTGTCTGGCTCCGACATCGCATAGCTGGAAACGGCATTGCCTTGTACCAGCGGCAGGAAGAAACGAGCTCTGATGGAGGGGCCGGCATGGCGCTCGAGCATGTAGGCATCCAGCGTCGCATCGGCTCCCAGGATGCCTGGCGCGTATTCCGAGCGTCCTTCCTGCTCCGCCACCTCGATGTAGTCGGTCAGGCTGGCCAGGCGTCCGCCATACCTGAGCGGATAGAAGTTGCCGAATACGGACGCATCCCTGGCCTGTTGCGACAAGGCACGTGTCAATGCCCTCGCCGCGCTGTCCTCGGCAGCGAGGAGGGGCTCGGCAGGCAGGATGAATTCATCGACGAAGCGGCGGACGCGCTGCGCCAATTCGCTTGCGGGGGATGCCGATGGGGGCGTTTCGCTCATGACATGTTCTCCAGTGTGTCGCCTTCCGGCGGTCGTGCCTTCGGTTACTGGCGCCAGGTCAGCCGTACGCCGAGCTCGCGCGGCGGGCTATAGACGGTGACGAATCCGTTCTGGTACCCCACGGCGTCGTAGCGCTGGTTGCCGGCATTGTGTGCGTAGGCTGAAATCTCCCAATCGCCCCGCCGGTACCCTGCGCTCAGGTGGAGCTGGCCATAGCCGTTGCGCTTGTAGTGGTTGGCAGCGTCCAGATAGACCTTGCTGCTGCCCACCAGGCTGGCTTGCACGTACCAATCCTGAGGAGCGTCGTAGCGGATGCCGACATGGCCGTTCAGATCCGGCGCGAATGGATTGCGCTTGCCGCGATAGTCGGCACTGCCATCGACAAAACGGTCGAAGCGGGTGCGGTTCCAGGCCAGTCCGCCCTTGAACTGCCAGCCGCCGCCCAGCAGGTAGTCCACGTCGAGTTCGATTCCGCTGGATGTCGCCGTCGCTGCACTGGTGATGTACATCATGCCCACGGTGGGCATCTGCATGACCTGCATGTCATCAATGTCCATCAAGTAGGCGGACAACGAATAGCGCATGCGCAGGCCGAAGAGCCGGCCCTTGAGCCCTGTTTCGTAGGACCAGTTCTTTTCGGCGTCATACGGCAGGTAGCCCATCATCGGCGCCAGCACGTTGAAGCCGCCCGTGCGCACCCCTTGGCCGATGCTGGCGTACCACTGGTGTTCCGGCCCGGTCTGATACTGGATCGCCAGCTTGGGCGACACGTGCGTCCAGCCCTTTTTCTGCTCCTCCAGGTCTCGAGGACGCAGTCGCAGTTCATTGCGCTCGATTCGCGCGCCTGCCGACACCGACCAGCGGTCGGCCAGCGGCAGGTTCCAGTGTGTGAACAGCGTCGCTGTCCGGCTCTCCTGCCGGGCGCGCATGTCCGACATCCCCATCATCGTCTTGCTGATACTGCGCAGGTCGTTGTCGCTGCCATCGCCATAGATGCCAACCAGCCAGTCTGCCCGGCCGAGCTTTCCTTCCAGCCGGAACTCCTGGGACAGGCTGCGCAGATGGTGGTCGCGCCCGACATGCAGGACGTCCAGGGGCATGAAATCCGTGTCCTGCTGGATCCGGTCCCTGAAATCGTTCCAGGCGGTGATCGAATGCAGGCGCAGGCCGGTGCTGAGATCATGCCTCGCGGTCAACGACAGGATCTGTCCCCTGGAGCGGTTCCAGCCCGGAGTTCCCGAGGCCACGCTGGCACGCGCAGCGGCGGGAGCTCCCCAGAGCGATGCGCCATCGTTGTAGCGCTGGTGGGCGTAGCGCAACACGAGATCGGTGGCGGAACCAGGCGTCCAGCGCAGGCCTAGGTTCAGGTTGAGCCGCTCGCGTTCATCTTCCCCGCGACCGGTGTGGCGGTTATCGATGAAGCCTTCCTGTTCCGACCAGCTCGCTGACACGCTGGCGTACACGGTGTCCGGTACGATGGGGCGGCCGAGTGCAAGGCGGACGGCGCGCTTGTCGCGATTGCCGGCTTCGCCGGAAATGCTGGTGCGTGGCTCGCCGTCCAGCGGCAGGCTATGGATCGCGATTACGCCCGCCTCAGCGTTGCGGCCGTACAGGGTCGACTGCGGCCCCCGCATGACTTCGATGCGATCCACGTCGAGCAGGCCATTCTCGAACCCCTGAGCCGTCAGCGTGGGAACGCCATCGACCAGAAGCAGGGTAGCGGTGGAAAAAGTGTTGAAATTGGCCGTCAGCCCGCGCATCACGGGCGAATTCATGCCCGCCTGCCCGAAAGGCTGGAAGGAGAGGCCGGGTATGCGTCCTTCCAGTTGTTGCAGGCCGGTGGTGGCCGACTGTTCGATCTCCCAGCCATCCACCACGGCCACGCTGGCAGGGACTTCTTCCAGCGTCCGCTCGATCTTCTCCGCGGTGACGGTGATGCTGGGCAGCGCCTGCATCCCTTCCGCCGTGCTTCGCTCGCCCGATGCCTGCGCCCATGCGGCCTGGGGCAGGGCGGGCAGCAACGCCAGGACGGCGATCGGGGCGAAATAGAACGGAAAGTACTTGCACGCAGCCCCTATGCGCGCGATGAAGGCTGACACGGCCCTAAGGCGTGATGCACTCATGATCCAGCCCCTGCTATGCCAGCGCCACGGCGTCGGCACCGGCTGCCTCGACCTCGCTGCCAAGCGCCTTCTTGTCGATCTTGCCGGCGGGCGTCAGCGGCAGGTGGCGGTAGAAGCGCAGGTATTCAGGCAGCTTGTTCACTTCCAGGCCCTTGGCGCGCAGGAAGTCGGTGATCTCCTTGAGGGAGAATTTCCGGGCACCCTCGCGCAAGGTGACGCACAGGCATACCCGCTGTCCGAGATCGGCGTCGGGAACCGGTACGCAGGCCACGGTGACCACGTCCGGATGTGCCATCACCAGTCCTTCGATCTGGACCGGGCTGATGTTGGCGCCGCCACGGATGATGATGTCCTTCTTGCGCCCCGCGAGCACCAGATGGCCGTTGCTGTCGATGAAGCCGAGATCGCCTGTCTTCACCCAGCCCTGGGGGTCGCGGTAAAGCGCATCCAGCTCGGGCGCGTTGACGTACTGCATCGGACTTAGCGGTCCGCGCGCGGTGATCTCGCCGATCTCGCCCTGCGGCACTTCGCGGCCATCCTCGTTGACCAGGCGGATCGCGCAGACCGCAGGGTTCGGCTTGCCCACGCTGTTCAGCACGACCTCGATGGGGTCGTCTAGGGTGTTGTGGCAGTTCACGCCATCGGCAGACCCGTAGAGGCTGATGAAGCCGCAGCCGAAAGCCTCGCAGCACTTGCGCACTGTGGCCTCGTCGATCACCGAGCCGCCGACGATGAGGCCGCGCAGGCTTGATTTGTCGATATGCGCCAGCGCGGGCTCGGCGGCAATGCGCTGCAGCATCGTCGGCACGCCGAGAATGAAGCTGGGCCGGAACGCCGCGATGGCTCTGATAGCTTCAGCTACATCGAACTTGGGCAGTACCACCAGCGAGCCGCCCAGCCAGCATAGGACGCCGAAGGTAGCGGTGGAACCGAAGGACGATCCCAGCGGGATCAGGTACATGCCGCGGAACGTTTCGCCAGCCGGCGTGACGCGCTGCAAGAAGCGCCCACGCCCTCCCACCAGCGCATTGTGCGAATAGGCAACCAGCTTGGGCTCGGACTCCGTGCCCGAAGAAACCAGCAGGCGCACCGGGGAATCCGGGCACACCTCGGGCAGGCTGTCGCCATCCAGCGGCTCGGCGTTCATCAGCGCATCGAGCGTTACCCAGCCATCGCGCGGCTTGCCCTGGACGATCAGTAGGCGCATGGACAGCAAGGTGGGACGCAGCGACTCGATGACCTCGCACAGATCGATGCCCGCGTATTCTTCGGGAACGATTACCGCTCGTGCATCGCAGCGGCGCACCAGAGACTGGATGTCGAGCTTGCCGCGGCCCGGCGGAAAGGGGGCCACGACGGCACCGAGCGCTGCCACGGCCAGATCGATGGCGCAGCACAGCCAATGATTGGCCAACTGGTAGGCCACCACGTCGCCCGTGACGATACCCGAATCCCGCAGGCTTCGCGCCAGGCGCAGGGCTGCGTCGAACAACTGGCCATAGCTCACGCTGCCCTGAGGCGACAGCACGGCCTCCTTGTCGGGATGTACTCTGGCTTTGGCGGCAAACAGCGTGAACACGGGCTGGTTGGGATAGGTGCCGTCCTGTGCCCAGCGTTTGCGTTCCTCGGCGGGAACCAGATCGATGATGCCGGCGTTGTTCATGAGAAGCTCCAAGGGGATTTGACAAACGAATAGGCTCTGTGGCCCAGGCACTCGGCAATGCGGGGATCGGCGGCAAGATCGCGAAGGTCTTCGGTGACCACGCAGGCTCCGATGCCGCGTGCGCTCAGCAGCACCTCCCATTCGGCTGCCGCCAGCGCGTGGAACTGCTCCGGCAGCGAGGCCGGGCATGCTGCGCCGGCCAACTGCTCGAGCAGCGTCGCCAACGACCTGGACTGCTCGGGACGCTGGCAGTCGATGGCGATCAGGCCGGATCGGGTGGAGTACACCCCGGACAAGGTGCCAGCCGGAGGGGGCGCATTGCCGCGTATCAGAAGGTCGGCCGCGCCCAGCAAGGAACTTTCGACGTGGACGCCAGTGCCTGTGAGTGAGCGCCTGAGCAGGGCCGCGGTCACGCCCAGCGTCGCCAATACGCCGCCCAGCACGTCGAGCACCGTAAACAGTGATCCGCCAGACGTGCCCGAGGCCGTGGCGATCGCATCGGCGACGCCCGACCAGGCCTGAACCGTGAAGTCGGTGCCCGGTGCCGTGACAGGGGCGCTCCCCCAGCCGCCGGCGTAGGCATAGACCAGTTGCGGCCGAACGGCATGCAGGTGTTCGGCATCGAGCATCAGGGCCTGCGCCTTGCCGGGCGCCCAATTGTGCAGAAACACATCGGACTCACGGACCAGCTCATGGATTAGTTGCCGGCCCTCAGGCGATTTGATGTCTACTTCCTGGATGCGCTTGAGATGGTTCAAGGCATCAAAACGCACCGAGCAACCGTCGGCGCATGGGGGCATGGCGCGCAGCGGATCGCCGCCCGGTGGCTCGAGGCGGATGACCTCGGCGCCCAGCAGCGCCAGCAGATGCCCTGCCAGCGGACCCTGTATGCGCCGGCACGATTCGATGACGCGCAGTCCCTGCAGGGGCAGGTGCGTCGGGGCAGACGCCGTCCACGGCCTGCCGGGCGCAAAAGCGGGTTCGCTGAATGCCCAGGGCTGGCCCTGCCCACGCTGGTAGTCTACGTCTTGCCGGCGCTGCGCCACCGTGCGTACCGGCACCACCGCCACGCCGGCTTGCTCGGCCAGTACCTGGATGCGCTCATAGGGCAAATGCGCCAGTGCCTCGATGCACTCGGCAGGCAGTGGGGACATCGCCCTGGCGTAGCGCAGTAGGAACGCGCGCCAGGCCGTGCCGGCCACGTCCGGCTTGATGCCGACGCTTTCCCAGAAGCATCGCCATGGCCCGCTGTCGAGCGTTTCCAGCTCGAAAACGGCGCCATCGGCAGAGCGGAAGGGCGGCCGCAGGCATGCATTGGCACGGCCCGGCAAGAAATGCTCACGTTCTTCCCGTGCCGTAGCACCGGCCAGATACTGGCCGATGCCGAGCAGCCCGCAGCCCAGCGGAGAGACACCCACCTGCTGGAACGTGCCGCCACGGAGCTGGCCGATGGCAGCAGCCAGCGTGGCCTGCAAAGCCATGGCGCCGGTCAGCGTGGCAAGGTAGCCCACCCCGAGGGGCTGCGCCCGGCCGCTGGCCCGGCCATGCACCGACATGATGCCGCTGGCGGCCTGCAGCAAAGGTTCGGAAAAGTCCGCAAGCGGTATCCAACTGGCCGGAGAGACATAATGGCCCTGGATCGGCGAAAGGGCGGGATGCGCCAGCGCGAATGCGGCGCTGTCCATGCCTACCGGCAGAGAATGCCCCGGCTGCTGGATGCCCAGCAGGTGGGCCTGTTCGGCAAAGGATGCGTGCATGGCGCCCCACGCCGGAAACGGCGTGGTCTGTGCATGCAAGAGGGAAAACTGATTCAGCAGGGGCGGCATATCGAAACCCGCAGGCAAAGCGTTGTGCGTGCCCCATGCCTTTAAGAGCAAGGGGCATCCAGTGGTAGCAGTCGCGGTACCCGGCTCAGCCGCCCGCAACCGCTGGCAGTACGGTCAGGCTGTCTCCGGCCTTGACCAGCGTCCTCAGGCCATCGGCAAAACGGATGTCGTCTTCGTTGACGTAGATGTTCACGAAGCGGTGAACCTGGTCGCCATTGACGAGCCTGGCCTTGATCCCCGGGAATTGGGTTTCGAGATGGTCGATGGCCTCGGCCACGGAATTGCCCTGGGCGTAAACCTCTTTTTCTCCGTTGGTCAATGGCCGCAACAGGGTGGGAACAATCACTGAAACCGACATGCAAGACTCCTTTTGCCAGTCACTGGCTATGGCGTTTCTGAAAGTGGGTGGAGAAGCTCAGGCTAGAATGCAGACGCTTTCCTCGATGGCCCTGCCGTCGAGCAGCCGGAAACTCCGTATGGCCTCTCTGGCGTGATCCCAGGTCGACACGATCAGGTAGTGCGCCTCGGGGCTGCCCGCGTACTCGATGTCCTCCCGGCTTGGGTAGGCCTCGCTCACGGTATGGGAGTGGTAGATCACACGGCAGGTCTCGCCGTGCTCGTCCAGTTCCCGAAAAACCCGGAACTGCTCGCGCGAATCGAACAGGAAGAAGGTCTCGGAAGCTGCCTGGTTGCGCATCGGCACGACCCTACTGGCTACCGTGCTGCCTGATGCCGAAACCACGATGCCGCAGGTCTCGATCGGGTGGTCGCGGTACGCCTGGGCCACGATCCGCTCCAGAGCCTGGTTCTTGATATGCAGGGCCATGCCTCGGGCTCCGGTCGTCAATAGCTTGGCAGCGAGGGATCAATGTCCCTGATCCATGCCAGCACGCCGTCCTCGAGATTGCGGGCATTGCGCATGCCCAGCCGCTGCAGTTCAGAGACGACTTCGGCGGAGCGCCTGCCGCTTTTGCAACTGACCACCAGGTCGGCATCGCGGCCGTATTGCTCGAGCAGGGTGCGCACCAACGTGGGGGACTTGGGCATCAGCGTGGAGCCTGGAATGCGGACGATGTCCCATTCGGTCGCCTCCCGGACGTCGATCAGCACTGGCATTGCCTGCCGGTCCATCAGTGTCTTGAGCTGGATCGCCGTAATGCTGGGCAAGGATGCGGTGTCGGCGGCCGGCGCCCCCAGATTGCAGAATGCCTGGTAATCCGCAGCCAGTTGGGTCAGCGGCTCGCGGTCCGGCAGGCGGCGGATGGGCAGTTCGCGGTAACGCATCTCGAGCGCGTCATAGGCCACGAGGCGCCCGAGCAACGGCTTACCGATGCCGGCGATGAGCTTGACGGCCTCGGTCGCCATGATGGCGCCGATGGATGCGCACAGAATGCCGAACACGCCGCCCTCGGAGCACGACGGAGCCATTTCCGGCGGCGGAGGTTCGGGATACAGGTCGCGATAATTCAGGCCGCGCCCATTCGGTGCCTTCTCCCAGAACACCGAAACCTGTCCTTCGAAACGGAAGATCGACCCCCATACGTAGGGTTTGTCCGCCAGCACGCAGGCGTCGTTGACGAGGTAGCGGGTGGCGAAATTGTCGGTGCCGTCCAGGATCAGGTCGAAGCGGGAGAAGAGATCCACCGCCGTGTCGCGTTCCAGGCGGTCGGTGAAGGTTTCCACCTCGACGAAGGGGTTCAGCCGGGCGATGGCCCGTCGGGCGCTTTCGACCTTCAATTCACCCACGGTGTCCACACCGTGGATCACCTGACGCTGAAGATTGGAATCGTCCACCCGGTCGAAGTCGATGATGCCGATGGTTCCGACTCCGGCTGCCGCGAGGTAAAGCAGGGTAGGGGAGCCCAGCCCGCCAGCGCCGATGACCAGCACCCTGGCATTCTTCAGCCGGCGCTGCCCAACCGTGCCTACATTGGGAATCAGCAGATGGCGGCTGTAGCGATTGATTTCTTCGCGGCTGAGCTGCGCTGCGGGCGCGACCAGAGGGGGTAATGACATATCATTTCCTTCGTTGATTCAATAGAAATGATTATCATTATTAAATATACGTATGGCAATATGCTTAACTGGTTATTTAGTATGCGGATGACACGAAAAACTATGCGGAGAATCCATCGCCAGGCATCAGCGCATACCAGCAGCTCCCATGCGCCTTCCTCGCGTCAATCGGTCTCGTTTGCCAGTACCGACTGTGCCGATTCGCCCACCTTGCCGCGTACCCGCCATGCCAGCCCGAAGGCGACCAGGACCCCCAGCGTCAGGCCGGCCAGCATGCCGTTGTAGTCCAGGCGGTCGAGCAGCACGCCGGCGGCGATGGGGACCGCCATCCGGGCTGCGGTGAACAGCGTGGTCTGCAGGCCATAGTCGGAAGCGTTGCGCTGGCGCCGGGTGAAGAACATCGTCAGCCCGAACATCAGTGCCGACACGGCGCCCATGCTCGCGGCCACGCAAATTGCGCTGGCGATCAGCCAGCCCGTGCCCAGTTTGACCCATACGGTGACGGTGAGCAGCGCCAGCGAGCACAAGGCCGCCAACAGGTACAGCACGATGGCGCGTGCCGTCCCCAGCACCGGCACCAGGCGTCCGCCAATGAGACTGAACAGCGCGCCGGTCACGCCGCCGACGATGCCCACGATGAACGCCACCCGTTCGAGCGGCATGCCCATGTCCAGCATCAGGGGCTTGAGGTACAGCCACACCGCGCCGATGAAGGGAAAGCTGGTCAACAGCATCAGCGTCCACTGCCGGGCCCCCGGCTGGTTGAAGAAACCTGCCCAGTCGGCCACCACGCCGGGAATGGGCACATCGCCGGCCCGCTCTGGCAGGGCCGCCCGTGAACGCAGCAGCGCAAACGGCAGGCAGCCGGCCAACAGGCCGGCACCCATGATCCAGAACGGCACCTGCCAGCCCATGCGCGACTGCACCACGATCATGATGCCGCCGCCGACGATGGCCCCCAGGAACAAGGCCGCGGAGCGGATGCTGCCTGCGCGCAGTTGCTCGCTGCGCGGCAGCCACTGCACCGCCAGCGCATTCAGCGGAATATCCGCCCAAGTGGCGGCGATGCTGATGGCGAAGGTTAGTGCGAACAGCAGCACGCGATCGTCGATCAGGTTCTGCCGTCCGATCAGCCAGTACAGCGCCAGCATCGCCGCGCTGAGCAGCAGCAGCCAGTGCGCGAAATGACCGCGTCCCAGGCGCACGCGCTGCACTGGCACGGCGAACAGGAACTTGAAGATCGCCGGCAGCGCGGCCAACTGGAACAAGCCGATTTCGGTGCCGCTCCACCCGTGTTGCCGCATCACCAGCGGCATGCCGAACATCAGGTAGATGCTGGGAATGGCCAGCACCAGGTTCATCCAGCCGAACAGCAGTTGCAGGCCGAGCAGGCGGGGTTTGGTCATCAAAGAGCTTCTCCTTTCCGAGCTATCAGAACGGTGACGGGCGCCACCGGAAAATCCACGTCCGCACAGGTCGTCACGTCGGTGAAACCGGCTTTGCGCAGTTGCCGTGCCAGCGCGCCTTCGGGCAGCACCTGCCGGCCCTGCATGCGCATGCGCAGGTAGTACTGCAGTACGCGGCGGTCGCCGGCCTCGGCATGGGCGCACAAGAGCACGCCGCCCGGCTTGAGTGCGGCATGCAGGCGTTGGAGGACGGGGGCTTCGTCGGGCACGAAATGCAATACTGACGAGCACCAGATCAGGTCGTAGCCGCAACCGAAGTCATCATGCGCCAGATTGCCGCCCATGCTTTGCAGGCGCCCCTGCAGGCCGGCCGCCTCGATGTTGTGCTGTGCCACCTCGGCGACGGACGGATAGTCGTAAACCACCCCGGACAAATCGGGCAGGTCCTGCGCCAGCGCGATTGCCACAAGGCCGGGGCCGCCGCCCAGGTCGAGCATCGTCCGCCATTGCAGGCGGTCGGGCAGGCGTCCTGCGATCCGGCGTGCCACCGGTACGGTAATGGCGCGCTGTTCTTGTGCGATCTGCACCCGGGCTGCCCTGGCCCATGCTTGCTGTGCCGTTTCGTCGGGGGCGGCGTCTCGGGGCGGCGCGCCTTCGCGCAGCAGCACTTCGAGTTGCTTGCGTGACCGGCACAACACCTTGTGGCGGAACAGCAGCGCGTCTCCGAGGTAAAGCGATGATGCCGGGCTCAGGTAGGGCTGCATCTGGGGATGGGTTCGGTAGACCGCGGGCGCTGTTTGCCCCGGCACGCGGGACGTGTGCTCCAGCACGCCCATGCTGGCCAGCACCTCGAGGAACAGCCGGGTATTGCCTGGCGACAGCGCCAGCTGTGATGCGACCTGTTCGGCCGTGGCGAATTCATCCAGATGGGTGAACAGCCCCAGTTCCAGTGCCAGGCTCAGGACATCGGAATCCTGGCAGGCCAATTGTGCATCCCAACAGGATTGCACCTGCGCCGGTACGGGCGAGACGGGCAGGGTGGGATATGGATCATGAGGAAAATAGGTCATGGTGCGTTCCATCTCTGTGGCAAAAGGCCGTTGCGGCGAGAGATTCAAAGCGTATTTGATGGATTGGCGATTTGATTTGTCTGTATTGCCGTATTCGATTTGATTGTTCTTGGTAAGGTGGAAATGATGGACTATATTAATGAGAATCATTCCGTCATTGGCTATGCGAAAAGCACAAATATCTATGCAAGAAATTCAACCCCTTCGAAAAGACGGTAGCGAGACATGAGTGCGCGCAACAACTGCTGCCGGCTGACACTGGACGAACCCCGTATCCGCAGCGCCCTGGGAAGTGGCAAGACCCGGCTGCAACTGCCCGAAGACATCGGCCATTGCTACCAGGATTTCGTGGAGCTCGAACCGGGGCTCGGGCTGGGCAGGCTGCACTACATCCCCAGCGTGCCGCTGATCGAAGAAACCAACGGGCCGCACGATGGCCACGTCATGGTCATCACCCTTGGCATGAAAGGCCGCTCCTGCTACGAAGGGCAGGACGCCACGAGCCTGGAATTCCAGAAGGGCTACACCACCATTTCATCCTTCCGCGCGATACCCGGCGAGCGGCGCTACGAAGCCGGCGATACCGTCTCGCAACTGCGGGTGGTGGCGCACGAATCCCTGATCTGCAAATACGTCGGCCAGGAGCGCACCGCCGAAATCCTCGGCAGCAGGCAGCTCAGCCGCCTGGCCTTCCGCGCCAGCACTCCGGCCGCGATGACCCACGCCAAGGCACTGCTCAGCCATCTGCTGCCCTGCCAGACCCGGCTCTCGCGCCTGGATCTCCACATCCACACGCTCAGCCTGCTCAACGAACAATTCAGCTTGCTGGCGCCGCAGCACTGCGCCCCATCATCACCGTTTTCGCCATCGGAAATCGAACGCATCGAAAAAGCCAGGCAGATCATGGACGAGCACCTGGACAAACCCCTCACGCTCGACTACCTCGCCACCATCGTCGGCACCAACAAGAACAAGCTCAAGGACGGCATGATCTACCTCTACAACGCCACACCGACCGAACTACTGCTGGAACTGCGCATGAACAAGGCCATCGCCCTGCTCGAATCCGGCCAGCAGGTGTCCCAGGTGGCCTGGCAGGTGGGATACAAGTACGCCAACAACTTCACCGTCGCCTTTACCCGCTACCACGGCAAATCGCCCAAGGCGATGTTCGGAAAGCGGGCGCTGGAGGGGTGAGTTTGCGGCCTAGTCCCGCCCTGTTTTGCATGCCGGATGGCAAAGCCGCCAGGGACGGATCATCGCGCTCAGCTCGGAGGTACGCTGAAGTGCCAGCGAGAGCGGGAAGGATCCGCGTTGGCGCACACGTCCAGATAGAGTGACCGCCACCGGTGAGTCTCGTCGAACGTGCTTGCGGACTCAGGGCCCACCGTAAGGCACAAGCCAGAGCGGTTCAGCTCAACCTGCCCGGAATCCTTCAAGTGAAAAACCTGGAGCGCCTGCGCTTCGAGGAAAGGCGACCGTTCGCCGCAGTTGCGGACCACGAGCCCAGCGCCCGGCAACGCGCGGCCATTCAGGCCGGCGGCCGTCAGGCACTTGTTGTCGTAGGCGGGGAACCGGATGTACCCGCTCGAATCGACGATCACCGCCTCATCCGCATACAACCCGGGTTTGCAGTTGTGAGCGGTCGCCGGCAGATCGAAGCGGATGTAGGGGCCGGAACCAACGATGTCCAGGCAATAGCCGTCCTCCGGGCGATCGAGCGTGTCGATGAGCTTCAGGTGTCCCGGAGGGGAGGGCGTTTGTGCGTGCCCCGGCGCGATGGATGCCAGCCCGAGGCACAGGATGAAGCAGGTACGAAGAGTCATGGTATCTGGTCGAAAACCGCAATTGCCGCTCAGGTTGGAAGGGGCTGCCCTTGGCCATGGCAGAGGTACCGGCTCAGGACGAGAGCTTCATCAACACCAGACCCCCGACAATCAGGATGGCGGCAAGGATACGCATCGGGCTGGCAACCTCGCCCAGCACAACGATGCCGACGACGAATGCGCCCACAGCCCCGATACCGGTCCAGATGGTGTAGGCCGTGCCGAGCGGAAGGGATTTCATCGCAACCGACAGCAGCCCGAAGCTGGCGATCATAGCCACGATGGTGATGGAGGAATAGCCCAGCCGGGTGAAGCCGTCCGACAGCTTCATCGTGTAAGCCCAGATGACCTCGAGCAAACCTGCAACGGCCAAGAAAATCCAAGCCATATGGCTCTCCTATATCAAAGAGCCGGGTCGTCCCGGACGGTAGATGGCCCGCAGGCTGAGGTCGTCCTCGATGCGAATGATACCTCATCGGAAAAAAACCGGGATACCGGTCAGTTGCGTCAGGCGAAGACGTCCAGGGCTTGCATCCGGGCGGGAATGTTGCGTTGGCCGTGCAGCACACGCCAGACATCTATGTGATCCGGCCGTTCGACGTAGAAGGCGAGGCAAGGATAGGCCGACAGCGCCCAGGAGCGCAGACCAGGAAGTGCCGAAGGATGGTTTCTATACCATCCGAATGGTTTTTGAGGAAGAGTTGAGCGGCATTGGGAATGCTGTGGACAGCACAATACTGGTTTTCAGTGTTTTTTCATGGGGTTACGATCGTCGATGCAATTTCTTGAATACGGCTTGAAGCAGTCCTTCAATCGTCGTACCATCCGTGCGGGCCTCCCTTCATCCACTAAGATCGCGTTCAATTTGGTTCGCAATGCAGTGTTGTGCTTTGCTCTCCGGTAAGCGGGGTAGGGGTACATAGGAAGCTCTTTGAAATCAATCCGCCGAATCCCTGGCAAGCCGCGCTTGCTTTTGTTTGGCGCTTTTCGTTAGACGATAATTCAAGAAATATTAGGAGACAATCAATGACCCAGTACCTGATTGAGCGTGAAATAAGCGGGGCCGGAGACATGTCGGCTCAGGCACTTCGCGACGCGTCCAAGCATTCCAATGCGGTCCTGGCGGATATGAGCCCGGACATCCAATGGGTTCACAGCTATGTGGCTGGCGACAAGATCTATTGCGTATATAACGCACCGAGCGAACAGCTCATTCGAGAGCACGCAGAGAAATCGGGTTTTCCTGCCAATAAGATCACGCCCATCAGCGCAGTCATCGACCCCTCCACGGCGAATGGCTAAAGCAGCCTGACGATGCCAGCGGACGGCCAGGAAGCCAAGGCTTCTGTCCGTCCGCTGGGTTTGGTGCCTTCCCCGATGTAGCAAACACCGCTCAATATCAGCAACGCAACGCCTCTTCCGCCGCTGCGGCAGCATGAAGCGCGGTGGTATCGAATAGCGGAACCCCCGCGTCCTGCTCGCTCACCAGCATCGAGATCTCCGTGCAACCCAGAATGATGCCTTGCGCGCCGCGCTCGGCGAGGCCTTGCATCACGTTGCGGTAGACCTTCCGCGAAGCGTCCTCGATGCGGCCGAGACAGAGTTCTTCATAGATCACACGATGCACCAGGTCACGCTCGTCCTGCTCGGGGATCAGCACCTCGATGCCGTGGTGTTCTGCCAGGCGACCCCGATAAAACGGTTGTTCCATCGTGAATCGCGTGCCAAGCAGGCCGATGCGGGACAAGCCGGTGTTGCGTATCGCGGCCGCGGTCGGGTCGGCGATGTGGAGCAGCGGAATCTTTACCGTGGCCTCGATGGCGGGGGCCACCTTGTGCATGGTGTTAGTGCATAGCACGATGAAATCCGCGCCGGCACGCTCCAGCGCCTGCGCCGCATCGGCCAGTACGGCTCCGGCCGCTTCCCAATCTCCGCAGTGTTGCAGGCGCTCGATTTCGCCGAAATCGACGCTGTAGAGCACGATCTTTGCCGAGCGCAACCCGCCGAGCCTGGCCTTCACAGCCTCGTTGATCTGGCGGTAGTAGGGCACGGTGGATTCCCAGCTCATGCCGCCCAGGAGACCGATGGTTTTCATGAGGCGTAGCCCCGGAAGTTGTGGGGCATGAATTATCCCATGAGCGTCATCTTGTAGCTTCCCCGCGGTCTTTCTATTGATATGGCATCACATCGCATGCCTGCATAGATTTTCGTGCCCTTCGCATAGAAATCTACTTAAGACTCATTCTCATTTGTGGATAGCATAAGAGCCGTAAAAGGAGTGCTGGATCACCCCCACGAGCAGGCGGCGGCTAAGCCCAAGTAACGACAGGGCGTACTGCAACGAAAGGCTCGTGGGGACAAGGCCCGGCATAGGTCGCCACCGGCGGAGCCCTGCAACAGACATGCATCCGGCCCGCTGCCAAAAGTAAAGGTTGTCGTTCGTCATGCTACCCATAACTACAAGTTCATCCCTTACCCCCAGGTTGCGGCCACTGGTCGTGTGTATCGGACTTGCACTGCTGCAGGGCGCTGTCGCCTATGCCAACCAAGGCACGGCGGTGGTGGAGGCGAGCGGAGAAGGGAAGCTGGGCGAAGAGGCGCAAGGCGGGCATCCAGACGACGCAACGGTAATGAAGAGCGTCACGGTAATCGGGCAGCACGAGAAGCGGGACGAACAGGGCAGGAACGACGTATTCGACAAGGACGTCGTCAATGTTTACCAGGGCAAGGAAGAGATCGAGCGCTACAAGGGCAGCGCGGCCGCCGACGTGTTCAAGGGAATGAATGGCGTCTACAGCGGCGATGCGCGCAACAGCGGCGCTCTGGACCCGAACATCCGCGGTATTCAGGGGGAAGGGCGGATTCCCGTGATCGTGGATGGCACGGAGCAGGCAACCTCGGTATGGATGGGGCCGGCAGGGGTCTCGAACCGCAACTACGTCGATCCCAACATGATCGGCGGCATCACGGTAGAAAAAGGCCCGTCGCTGACTTCGCCCGTCAGCGGCATCGGCGGTTCGGTACAGGTCAGGACGCTGGAGCCGGACGACATCGTCAAGCCTGGCGAGCGCTTCGGGATCGAATTCAAGGCCGAAACATCCACCAATTCCGTCAAGCCGAACGAAAGCACCTTTGGTTATTTCGGCAGGGATTATCGGGATATTCCAGGCGCGGCTAACAATATGTCATTTACCAACGGTCTCATCCTGCCGGGTCGGAGCCAGATCCCCAAGGAGGGCAATGGCGGCAGGAGCTTCAGTTTCGACGACAAGGCTTTTCGTCTGGCGATCGCCACCAAGCAGGAGCACTTCGATTTGCTGATGGCTCATAGCGACCGCAAACGCGGAAATTATTTCAGCGGCAAGAAAGGCAGCAGCAAATACGAAACCGATTCCTGGCGGGAGGATGCCGAGCGCGACGCGAACGTCGGCAGTGTCTCGGGGGTGCCCAGTGTTTCGTACATCGCACGCTATTACCAGCCCGGCGATGAAGTCAAGAACACGTCCAGCGACCAGCAATCCACGCTGCTGAAAGGCACGCTGCGCCTGCCGCACGACCAGACGCTGAAACTGGGTTTCATGCGCACCAAGCATGAGTTCGGCGAATCGATTCCGTGGATGATTATCCGGGCGATCGTGGACAGTGATGGAAGCAAACAACGGAACATGGACGTGCCCTACAGCGAAATCAGGCAGGACAATTTCAATATCGGCTACACATGGCAGCCTGCGGACAACCCCTGGGTCGATCTGGAAGCAGGTCTGTGGATGACGCAGAACGACAGCAGGCGCCATCAGAATGGCAACGATGCCTTTGGAATTGGTGATTTCGACCAGGCCTGGGACCGCTATACCCATTGCCATGTCCTGCATACGCCGCATCAGAACTGCGTCGGTGTTTCCAGCACTCCGCCAGAAAAGCTGCCCAATGACGATGGCCGTTTCAACGTGCAGGCAAGCGCACTGCAAATATCGGATCACCGCCGCACCGGCTTCAATCTGAGCAACCGCATGCGGCTGCATCCGACCCTGGATCTTGCCATACACGGCGATTACACCCGGGAAAAACTGAGGCAGCGGGATGCTTCGGAAAACCAGGTCCTGACGGAGCTGACCTGGGGCGTCAATCACATGGGGCCGCGTTCCGGCACGCGCCAGCAATGGAATGCCGGGTTCAATTTCGACTGGCGGCCCGTTGGCTGGCTGCAGGTGAATGCTGGCATGCGCTACAGCGATTACTGGTCGTTCGACGACAAGCTTGCGGAGAAGCGGCGTAATAAAAGTGATGTCAGTTGGGCCGTTCAACCAGAAATAACTGCGATGGAATATAGATATCAACGGATTATGAGTGATGACGAGGTTGCTGCGCAAAAAGAATATCTTTACGGAAATTATGGCAGACAGCTTGCACGCATTCAGCAGTTTTTCCCGGGTCAGCTTGAAGCTTTTCTGGGTGAGTATCCTGATGCTGAAACATTTGCCAATTCTTCATACAGGTATGTTGTGGACGGATACTGGTATTCATCGGAATCTGAGACGATTTCCGTTCCATATTCAGGGAATCACAAGGGGTTTGCCGAAATAAATCCTTTTATGAATGGTATTTTCGATCCGAACGAGCAAGTTGAAAATGCCCAAGGCAAGGCCGGTAGTGCAAAACGCTACGTCATGGGGGGGCGAAATATCGTTTATGGGCCCGAGCCAGCAATTGAAAAAAAATGGGCGCTCCCCAAAAGGGTGAAAGATCACGCCTGGGTCCCGCATCTTGGTATGACTGTATTTATCACCAACAACATCCGCTTGTATGCGCGGTATAGCGAGTTTGTCAGATTTCCCAGCGTATTCGAATCCTCCATGGCTTTGGCTGGAGGAAATAAGCGCTCGACCGGAGTCGCAGGCAGGCCAGAGCACGCTTACAACTGGGAGGTTGGCTACGTTCATAATCTTTCAGGGTATTTTGAAAATATAGAATATGTCGATTTTAGACTAAATTATTTCAACAACCGCATCGAGGACTATATTGACCGGGACTGGAGTTTCAACATCGTCCAGTTCGCGGAAAAGAAGCTGTCGGGGATCGAGGTGCAGGCCAGGGCGGATAGCGGGAAGTATTTCGCCAATTTCGGCGCCACTTATCGGCTCAAGCAGGAATTGTGCGACAAGGATTACGCCTCTTATCTTGATCCGATTGGCGGACGGATTTCAGCGTGCATCGACGGCGGGTTTCCGCGGACTTTTGCCCGGACTGCCCTGCAGCCCAAATATTCAGTCAATCTTGATCTTGGCGCCCGCCTTTTGGAGCGGAAGCTGCAGTTCGGCACGCGCGCTGTCTATCACAGCGAAGCCAGCAATGAGGACGAGGCGCAGTTCGGTCAGATTGGCTGGGGTCTAAATCGTGCCAATTACTGGAATCCGATTCTCGTGTTCGACGCCTATGCCAGTTACCGGCTGGACAAGAACATCGATCTGGATGTCGCCGTCACCAACCTGACCAACCGATATTACCTGGACCCGATGGCGCGCGTCAGTCAGCCCGCGCCTGGCCGCACGATCAGGGTGGGCATGACGGCAAGATTCTGAGCAGATTCAGTTTTTGGCCGTTTTAGAAAAAACGTCCGTTCTCGACCAACCGGAGATTGAAATGATGAAAACCATGCATTTCCAGAAACTTGCCATTGCTTCGGCAGTGATGATCGTGTCGGCATCCGCGCTGGCTCAGACGGTGTCTCCTTATGGCGGCGCATCGACTGATTATGTCAATACGGGTATCGGGACATCGATGGGAACTGGTGTAGGCATCTCGATGCCAGGCACCAACCCGCCAACAACCAATCCTGGCGACCAGTCCGCGATTGTCAGCTTCGCGGGCGGCCCGATCATGCAGACGAACTATGCTTATTCGACACAATCAGGGCCGTATTACTACATCTATATCCCCGGCTCAAGTGGACTCATTCAGATGGCCCAGACATGGAAGGCGAATGCAGCTTATGGGACGGAGATCTATGCCTATCGCCAGATCAGCAACCCGCTTCCGACATTCCCTCACTTCGGTGGCGAGGTCGTCGCCAAAGTTTCCGGGCATGAAGTCTATTTTGGCGAGTGGGCTCCCAAAGGCTCCAATACCGGAACGGGGAATGACACGAATCTGAACATGAATGATTCGAGGCGCACAGTTTTCTATGTTGGCGAGCATCCAACTACGACTACGCCAGTCATGGTGAATGCCCAGTACGATGTCGTTGGTATTGTTCAATACAACCCCGGAACCCAGGCTGGTGTGCATACTGGCACGCTGACCGCTCAGTATGGTGCCGGCAATGGCAACACGCTGAGCGGTACGGTCGGCTATGTCGATTTCGCCGGCACTACCATCGCTTCGAATGGCACGTTCTCCAGGGCTGCTGCAGGTAGCGATGGGGCCATCACCGGGCGCTTCTACAACAATGCAGCCGGTACCGATGTTGCGGCTGCTTTGGCCGGCTACTACAAGGATGGAAGTAGCGTCGCATATGATATGGCGTTCGGCGGTGCGCGAGTAACGCCGCTCAACAACCCGTAATTCTGGCCATCCAGGTGTAGTGGGAACAAGGGGGGCAAGTCCCCCTTGTTTCTTTCGAATTTAAATCGGTTTCAGCGGCAAGGCTGATTCATATGTTTCAACGCCCGATCATGGCCATTTTCTTCTTGGCTGTCATGCTTCCGATTCACGCCCTGGCTGACGATGACGATACCCGCCTGCTGCTTAACAAGATCGATCGCAGCACGGCGGTAAGGGAACGCTCTCACTTAGTGGAGGATACGCCGCCTGGCATCGATCCGGGATCCTTGATCACCATTGGCGAGACGACTTATCACGTCGAGAATACGCTGGAAGATTTGGGGCCGGCCATTTATGTTTCGATGAACCTGCGGCAGTGGCACAAGGTGGGGCAGTTTGTAGAAAAGTACCGCAGTTTGTCCGGGCATGAGGAAGGGCTCGTGCTATTAGCCGAAGGAATGCTGGACCGAGAGAACAGAGACTATCGCGCAGCCAGCGACAAGCTCAATGCCGCATTGGCGGCCAAGCCGGATTTCGCGCGTGCCAGGCTGGAACTGGCACGTGTCTACTTCGAGGATCACAAGTCGCAAGAAGCCAGGGATTTGTTCGACCAGGTTTCCACCAGCGGTATTCCGGATGAGGTTCGTCCCGTCATCGAAGGTTTTCAGCGGGCCTTGCGCGACCGCGATACTTGGCATGGTTCGCTGGCCCTGGGGCTCGGCTACAGTAGCAACGTCAACCAGGCTAACGGCAAGGTGCTGGTTTCGGAAACCTGCATTCCGGTCTTCGGCTGCGCGATCACCAGGCGTCGCATGGACGAGCCGATCGAATCCTCCATGTTTACCTATGATTTGACATTGAACCGTCGTTATCAGATTTCCGGCCACCACAACGCATTGCTGCGGGCGATCAGCTACGGCAAGCTGCCCAATGAGCACAAGGACACAACCGCAACGTTAGCCAGCACTTACTATGACGAAAGCACCAGCATCGTCTACGCGGGCTACAACTACATGAGTGCATTGAATGATTTTTCGGTGATGCCGCTGTTCGAACATCATTACGGCAACCGCCACGTCCGCTATCAGGCCGTGGGTTTGCGTCTGGACTGGAAGCACAATCCAAGGCCGGATACCCAGGTCGGCGTCAATGCGCAGCGAAAGCACTTTCGCTTTCAGGGTCGCGAACGGCAGTATTTCGACAATTACGACGAAAATCAGTTTGGCTTCTATGCTTCGAATGTGCTCGACGCCAAGACAATGATTTACGGCGGTCTGAACTTTACCCGCAAGCTGTTTCCACAAGCTGTTGCCAGCAGCAAGGAATACATGGCCAACCTGGGGGCATACAGAATGTTCGATGCGGGCTTCACCATCAACGCCACCGCGCTTTTTCGCCATATCCGCAACGACGAGGGCAGCCAACTCATGGGCGGGCGCCGCGAGGACGACCAGCAGATCTACATCGTCAATCTCGGCATGCCGCGCTTCGCGTTCAAAGGCATAACGCCCAATCTGTATCTCAAGCGCACGGTCAACGACAGCAGCATCGACTGGGCTTACGAATACCGCCAGACCGAAGTAGTGCTGAAGCTCGAGAAAAATTTTTGATACGCCACCATCAGTTACGTTGCGACACCGCTACAAGAATCCATGAAAACCGTCATTTCCTCGCTCGAATCCACCGTTGAAAGCCTGGTCAGGCTCGCAGGCGCAGTATTCAAACTCAGTGTCGGTCTGGGCAGTATCTGCGTTGTTATCTATGCGCTGCGCGTTAATCATTTTCCGCAGGGGGTATCGCTTGGAGATGGGCTCTTGTTCCTGCTGGCCGCGGCCTGCTTCGGGGCGGTTTATGCGTTGTTCGTCGGCTGCCTGCTGTCGTTGGGGATCTGCTTGTCCTTCATTGTCAGGCCGCTGCTCAGGGGCATTTTCTGGCTCTGGGGCAAGATTACCCGTGCCGATGTGAGACCCGGTTATGAGCTGGCTGGGTTCAATTGGTTTGCGCTTCCCTTCGCGCTTTTTGCGGTGTTGCTCGTGCTGGACCTGGGACGGGAAGATGTAACGCTTTACTGGGGTCTTCCGCTGCTGTCCGTTGGGCTCTACCTGTTCTATTCGGCGGCAAGGGATGCCGGTGTGCGTTTCCGTCATGGAGAACGTTTGCTTGCTAGCGCCATTGCCATGCCGGAAAAGGACGTATTCCGGCGTTCGGGAGAGGTGAACAAGTACAAGAATGTCCAGTTGATGGGTATCGCCGTGGTGGCGTTGCTGCCGCTTTTCTTGAGCGGAGCGTTCGGCTACCTTCTGGAAGGCGCCATGCGCATGGCCCAGGTGCGCATCGAAGCCCCCGCCATCTACGTGAAGGCACCATACGCCACGCTGTTGCCGGAGGCACTTGCCAGTCGCCACCCACGCGTTCCAGAAGGCTATACGGCCTACATCGGCACCACGGTGCTGTTCAAGGGCTTCGGCAACATGACGGTAGTGGCCTTCCCGGATGCGAACGGTACCCGGCAACTGGCCATTCCCAACGAGCAGATCATCGTGGAGCGCCAGTCTGGCGGCTAGACTGGGGAGCGTGACAAATTTTCGCCATGTACATCGTCAGATGATACTTGACGAGTTCCGCCGTAATACCATGCACACATGCCATTGCACTGCTGGGAGCCGATGATGAAGCAAAGGGTCGGGCGTTTGACGCATGCCGTGGGCGTGCTTGGAGGTCTGCTGTTTGCGTGCTCGGCACAGGCGGCGCCTGCGCTGCCGGCGTTGGGGGCTGATGCGAATGCAGTGACGGTGTCGGGTATTTCGTCCGGTGCCTATATGGCGGTGCAGCTGCAGGTTGCGCATTCGCGCTTGGTGAAAGGGGCGGGGGTGGTCGCGGGCGGTCCGTACGAGTGCGCAGAAGGCAGCATGTGGCGTGCGCTGAGCAATTGCATGGAGCCTTCGACACCGGGCAGCGTGCCGACGGCGGTGGATACCGAGGCGCGCATCGCGGCGCGTGCGCGTGCAGGCCGCATCGACGATCCTGCCGGGCTGGCAGAGGATCGTGTCTGGGTGTTTTCCGGTAGTGCGGACCGTACGGTCGAACGACCGGTGGTCGACGGCCTGGTGGCGTTCTACCGCAGCCGCTTGCCGCAGGCTGCCGTCCGTTACGTCCAGTACGAGGGGGCGGGGCACGCGATGATTTCGGTGGCGGATCCGGCCGCGAATGCCTGTGAGATTTCGGCACCGCCTTTCATCAATCGCTGTGGCGAACTGGATGCGGCGGGCGAGTTGCTGGCGCACCTTTACGGCCCGCTGGAATCGCGCGTGGAACGTCCCGCCGGAGATGTGATCGCCTTCGATCAGCGCGAATTCACCGGCGTCGCACCGTTCGAGCTGAGCATGGCGGCGCAGGGGTATGCCTACGTTCCGCAGGCGTGCCGCGCGGGAGATTGCCGCGTCCACGTCGCGCTGCATGGCTGCCGCCAGGGTGAGGGCGAGATCGGGCGACGTTTCGTCGACACGGCGGGCTACAACGAGTGGGCCGACGGTAACCGGATCATCGTGCTGTACCCCCAGGCTGCGGCGCGCAGCGGCCTGGCGTGGGGATCTTGGCGCTGGGTCTATAACCCGAAGGGGTGCTGGGACTGGTGGGGCTACACCGGTACGGACTATGCAACGCGCGATGGCGGCCAGGTCCGTGCCATTCGTGCCATGCTCGCCCGCCTCGCCGGGCCGCCCGCGAGGGGCGGGCAGGGCGCGGCTACCGATTGAAAGTTGGCTTTGATCAGGCTTGCATGTCGGCCGGGCGGTAGGCCTGGATGATCGGCAGCAGCTGGCCGAAGACTTTCGGCGTGCCGGCGACGATGTTGCCGGTGGCCATGAAGCCCGCCTCGCCCGACAGGTCGGACGCCAGGCCGCCGGCCTCCTGGATCAGCAGCACGCCAGCGGCCATGTCCCACGGCGCCAGGCCCATTTCCCAGAAGCCGTCCAGGCGGCCGCAGGACACGTAGGCGAGGTCGAGCGAGGCCGCGCCCGGACGACGAATGCCGGCGGTCTTCTGCGTGAGTTCCTTGAACATTCCCAGATAGGCATCGACGTTGTCGAACTGGCGGAAGGGGAAGCCGGTGCCGATCAGCGATTCGTTGAGGCGGGTGCGGCGCGAGACGCGGATGCGGCGGTCGTTGAGGAAGGCGCCGCTGCCGCGCGAGGCGGTGAACAGTTCGTTGGCGTTCGGGTCGTAGACCACCGCGTGTTCGAGCACGCCATTCTTCGTTTGCGCGATCGACACCGCGTATTGCGGAAAGCCGTGGATAAAGTTGGTGGTGCCGTCGAGCGGATCGATGATCCAGTTGTACTCGCTGCTTTCGCCATTGAGCGGTCCCGACTCGCCGGACTCCTCTGCTAGAATCCCGTGCCCTGGAAAGGCGTCGCGCAGGACTTCGATGATGGCCTGCTCGGCCGCACGATCGACCTCGGTGACGAAGTCGTTGGGCGATTTGCTCTGCACCGCCAGTAGGTCGAGCTGCGTGGAAGCGCGGTTGATGATGGTCGCGGCGCGGCGAGCGGCCTTGACGGCGATGTTCAGGGTGGGATGCATGCGGGGCGGTCTCGGTTAAAGAAGCGGGGCTGCGTTGCGCTGTCGTGCGGCCAGCCCGGCGGAATTCGGAAAACGCGGAATTTTAATATGAATCGCCCCCTTGCGCTCGACCGTATCCGGGTCGTGCTGTCGCGCACCAGCCATCCCGGCAATATCGGCGCCGCTGCCCGCGCAATGAAGACGATGGGGTTGCGGCAGTTGTGGCTGGTGTCGCCGGCCGCTTTTCCCGATGAGGTTGCCACGGCGCGCGCCTCGGGGGCGGCGGACATCCTCGAATCGGCGCGGGTGGTCGATACGCTGGAAGGCGCGCTGGCCGATACCGTGTTTTCGGTGGCGCTGACCGCGCGCCGGCGCGAGTTGTCACTGCCGCGCATGCATGCGCGCGACGCTGCGCTGGAAATCGTCGGCCGCACTGTGGACGGCGATGTGGCGCTCGTGTTCGGCAATGAAACCAGTGGCATGACCAACGAGGAAGTGGGGTTGTGCAGCATGCCGGTGACGATTCCCACCAATGCGGAATTCTCCTCGCTGAACCTGGGCGCCGCGGTCCAGTTGCTCGCCTACGAGCTGCGCATGGCGGCACTGCAGCCGCTGCCCCTGCAGGATTTGCAGGCCGAGCCGGCGACGCACGCCGATTTCGAGGGCTTCATGGCGCATCTTGAGCATGCCGTGACGCTGAGCGGCTTTCACGACCCCAAGAACCCCAAGCGGCTGCTGCCGCGCATGCGCCGGATGTTCAACCGCATCCGCCTGGAGAAGGAAGAGGTCGCCATCCTTCGCGGCATGCTGACGACTTTCGAGCAGCCCAAACGGCGCCGCTGAGGCCTTCCGCCACTGCCGGCCTGCCTTATCTGTTTTATTGCGATCGTTTCAAGTTTGTGACTAAGTCGATTAAAATCGTCGGGAATTCAGGCATGGCAGTTGCCGTTCACGTGCCCGCTTTCCTTGGTTCGATCAACTTGTTCCGGAGTCCGCCGAAAAATGTTCAGTCGCCTGCGTGAAGACCTGGCCAGCGTTCGCGAACGCGATCCCGCAGCCCGCTCCACGTTCGAGGTACTGACCTGTTACCCCGGTGTGCATGCGCTGATGTTCCATCGCCTCGCGCATGGAGCCTGGCGCCGGCAGTGGTTCTGGCTGGGGCGCTTCGTCAGCCATCTGAGCCGCTTTCTGACCGGTATCGAGATCCACCCGGGGGCCATCATCGGCCGGCGGGTGTTCATCGATCACGGCATGGGCGTGGTCATCGGCGAAACGGCGGAAATCGGCGACGACTGCACGATCTACCAGGCCGTGACCCTGGGCGGCACGTCGCTCTACCGTGGCACCAAGCGGCACCCGACGCTGGGCAAGGGGGTCGTCGTCGGCGCCGGCGCCAAGGTGCTGGGCGGCTTCACCGTCGGCGATGGCGCCAAGATCGGCTCGAACGCCGTGGTCGTGAAGCCCGTACCCGCGGAAGCGACGGCGGTCGGCAACCCCGCGCGGATCATCGATGCCGAGCGCGACGTGCAGCGCGAGCAGAAAGCCGAACAGATGGGCTTCAGCGCCTATGGTGTGACCCGCGACATGGATGATCCCGTGTCCAAGGCCTTGCATGGCCTGCTGGACCACGCCGTCGAGACCGACCGCCGCCTGCAGGCGATGGCCGCCCGGCTCGAAGCGGCGGGCCTGAAGCTCGATTCGTCGGTCGAGGCGAGCGACGATTTCGATGCGTCGCGCTTGTCGCGGATGGTGGACTGAGCCCGTTTGCGGTACCGCCGATTAGTTGACCGTTTTTGTCGGGATAAGTATAGTTGACCGAAACGTTCGGGTATTAGGGCGCATGGCGCTCTTGCGGCGGGCGGCTTACGGTTTCTGAGAGGTGACACGATGAGATTGACGACCAAGGGGCGTTTCGCCGTTACGGCGATGATCGATCTGGCTGCACGCCAGGACGACGGGCCTGTGACGCTGGCCGGCATCGCCGAACGGCAAAAGATCTCGCTGTCCTACCTCGAGCAGCTGTTCGGCAAGCTGCGCCGCCACAGCCTGGTCAACAGCGTGCGCGGCCCCGGTGGCGGATATCGCCTAGCGCGCGCCATGGAAGAGATCACGGTGGCGGACATCATCATTGCCGTGGACGAGCCGCTGGATGCCACCCAGTGCGGCGGTAAGCAGAATTGCCACGATGCGCACCGCTGTATGACCCACGATTTGTGGGCCAACCTGAACAAGCGCATGTATGCCTATCTCGACTCCGTCACCCTGCAGGCGCTCGTCGAGCGCAAGGTGAAGCCGGATGCCGACATGGCTGTGCTGAAGAGTATTCGTCGCCGCGCCACCTTGCAGGTGCGCGAGGTCGCAGCAGCCTGAGGGTCGGGATGAGTTTTGCCCCGGTCTACCTCGACTGGAACGCGACGACACCGCTCGATGCGCAGGTGCGCGAGGCCATGCTGCCGTGGTTGGGCGCGGCCGAGCCGGTACGCTTCGGCAATGCGTCCAGCCGCCACGAGTATGGTCGCCAGGCGCGTTCAGCCATCGACGAGGCGCGCGCGCGCGTCGCCGCGGCGGTGGGGGCGCACGCCACCGAAGTGATCTTCACCAGTGGCGGATCGGAAGCGAACAACCTGTTCCTGAAAGGCGCGGCCGCATGTCTGAAGCCGGGCGCCGTCGCGATCAGCGCGATCGAGCATCCCTGTGTGCGCGAACCCGCCAGGCAGTTGCGGCGGACGGGCTGGAGCATGACGGAGATCGCGGTCGATGCGCAGGGCGTGATCGACGCGGCCGCCTGGGCCGAAGCCTTGCGGGCGCGGCCGGCGCTGGTGTCGGTGATGCTGGCCAACAACGAGACGGGTGTGTTGCAGGACATCGCCTCGCTCGCGGTCGAGGCACGTGCGGCGGGCGCCTGGTTCCACAGTGACGCGGTGCAGGCACTGGGCAAGGTGGAGCTGGATTTCCGTGCGTTGGGCGTCAATGCGATGACGCTGTCGGCGCACAAGGTCGGAGGCCCGCTGGGCGCCGGCGCGCTGGTGGTCGACAAGCGCGTCGAACTGGCGCCGCTGATCGCGGGGGGAGGGCAGGAGCGCGGCCTGCGCTCCGGTACCGAGAACGTGGCCGCGATCGTCGGCTTCGGCGTCGCCTGCGAGCAGGCCTCGGCGCGGCGCGCGGCGCAAGCGCAGCGCCTGGCGCAGTTGCGCGACGAGATCGAGAGCGGCCTGGCAGCGCTTGGCGCCACCGTGTTTTCACGGGCGGCGCAGCGCTTGCCGAACACGATATTTTTCGCCGTCGACAACATCGACGGTGAAACCCTGGTCGGCAAGCTGGACCGCGCGGGCTTCGCCTGCGCCAGCGGTTCCGCGTGTTCGAGCGCCCAGCCCGAGCCTTCGCACACGCTGTTGGCGATGGGCGTCGATCCGCTGGTGGCGCGTGGCGCGGTGCGTGTCAGCCTGGGCCATGGCACGACGGCGGACGAGGTGGGGCGATTCGCCGGTACCTTGTCGCGCGTGGTCGAAGAATTGAAGACGCTGGCGTCGGTCGCAGGCTGAACCGCGACGGCGTTCCGAAACATGAAAACAAAACAACCCCTCTGCGGAGAGATGCAATGCTGAAGTTCCCGATCTACCTCGACTACTCTGCGACGACGCCGGTAGACCCGCGCGTGGCGGCGAAGATGATCCCGTGGCTGACCGAGCATTTCGGCAACCCGGCCAGTCGTTCGCACGCCTACGGCTGGGAAGCCGAGCAGGCGGTCGAGGAGGCGCGCGAACAGGTCGCGGCGCTGGTCGGGGCAGATGCCAAGGAAATCATCTGGACCTCAGGCGCGACGGAGTCGAACAACCTCGCCATCAAGGGCGCGGCGCATTTCTACCAGGGCAAGGGCAAGCACGTCATCACGGTGAAGACCGAGCACAAGGCCGTCCTCGACACGGTGCGTGAGCTCGAACGTGAAGGCTTCGAAGCCACCTACCTCGACGTGCAGGAAAACGGCCTGATCGACCTCGATGTGCTGAAGGCGGCCATTCGCCCTGACACCATCCTGGTTACCGTCATGTTCGTCAATAACGAGATCGGCGTGGTCCAGCCGATCGCGGAGATCGGCGAGATCTGCCGCGAGCAGGGCATCATCTTCCACGTCGATGCGGCGCAGGCCACCGGCAAGGTGGATATCGACCTCGGCAAGCTCAAGGTCGACCTGATGAGTTTTTCCGCCCACAAAACCTACGGCCCGAAGGGCATCGGCGCTCTCTACGTGCGCCGCAAGCCGCGTGTGCGGCTCGAAGCGCAGATGCACGGCGGCGGCCACGAGCGCGGCATGCGTTCCGGCACGCTGGCAACGCACCAGATCGTCGGCATGGGCGAGGCCTTCCGCCTGGCGCGCGAGGAAATGGCGAGCGAGAATGCGCGCTTGCTCGGGCTGCGCGACCGCTTGCTGAACGGGCTCACCGGCATCGAGGCCACCTACGTCAATGGCGACCTCGAACAACGGGTGCCGCACAACCTGAACATTTCCTTCGCCTACGTCGAAGGCGAGTCGCTGATCATGGCGATCAAGGACATCGCGGTATCCTCCGGCTCGGCCTGCACCTCGGCCAGCCTGGAACCCTCCTACGTGCTGCGTGCGCTGGGCCGCAACGACGAGCTGGCGCACAGTTCCATCCGCTTCAGCATCGGCCGCTTCACGACCGAGGAAGAAATCGATTTCACCATCGGCCTGCTGAACGAAAAGATCGGCAAGCTGCGCGAATTGTCGCCGCTGTGGGAAATGTACAAGGACGGCGTCGATCTCGACGCGGTGCAGTGGGCCGCGCACTGACGGACAGCGGCGAGATAACGACGCGATAGCGGCTGGATAACGCAGAACCCCCTGGAGAAACATCATGGCTTACAGCGACAAGGTCCTGGACCATTACGAAAACCCCCGCAACGTCGGTTCCTTCGGCAAGGATGAGGAAGGCGTGGCGACCGGCATGGTCGGCGCCCCAGCCTGTGGCGACGTCATGAAGCTGCAGATCAAGGTCGGCAAGGACGGCGTGATCGAGGATGCGAAGTTCAAGACCTACGGCTGCGGCTCGGCGATCGCGTCGAGCTCGCTGGTGACGGAGTGGGTGAAGGGCAAGACGATCGACCAGGCCCTGGACATCAAGAACACCCAGATCGCCGAGGAACTGGCCCTGCCGCCGGTCAAGATCCATTGCTCGATCCTGGCCGAGGATGCGATCAAGGCCGCCGTGGCCGACTATCGCAAGAAGCATCAGGCCTGACGGCCGAGAACAGGAGGCAAGACCATGAGTGTGACCCTGTCCGAGAGTGCTGCCCGCCATGTGTCGAATTTCATTGCCAAGCGCGGCAAGGGCTTCGGCATCCGCCTCGGGGTGAAGACCTCGGGATGTTCCGGCATGGCATACAAGCTCGAGTTCGTCGATGACACCCATGATGAAGACCTGGTGTTCGACAGTCATGGCGTGAAGGTCGTCGTCGACCCGAAGAGCCTGGTGTATCTCGAAGGCACCGAGCTCGATTTCGTCAAGGAAGGGCTGAACGAAGGCTTCAAGTTCAACAACCCGAACGTGAAGGATCAGTGCGGCTGCGGCGAGAGCTTCAACGTTTGACTCCGCGACAAGGCATGAGCATCGATCCCACCCAGGACTATTTCAGCCTGTTCGGCCTGCAGCGCACCTATGCCATGGACGAGGCGGTACTGGAGGCTGCGTGGCACCGTCTGCAGTCGCAGGTGCATCCGGACCGCTATGCCCATCTGCCGGATGTGGACAAGCGCCGCGCCATGCAGTGGGCGACACGCGTCAACGAAGGCTTCCGCACGCTGAAGAAGCCGCTGGCGCGTGCCCGCTACCTGCTGGAACTGGCGGGCGTGGATGTCGGCGTCGAGACCAATACCGCGATGTCGCCCGAGTTCCTGATGGAGCAGATGGAGTGGCGCGAGGCTGTCGAGGAGGCGCGCGCGGCGGCCGAGGTCGAGGAGCTGGAGCAGCTTCACGTGCGCCTGCTGCATCATGCGCGCGACGTGCGCGCCGAGCTGGGGCGCCAGATCGATGTCGATCATGACCTTGCCGGGGCGGCCGATACCGTGCGCCGGCTGATGTTCATCGAAAAACTCCAGCACGAGATCGACGAAGCCCTGCTTGCGCTCGAAGGCTGAAAACAACAATAGGCTCCGATTCCCCGATGGCCCTGCTGCAAATTGCCGAACCCGGCATGTCCACCGAACCGCACAAGCACCGGCTCGCGGTGGGCATCGACCTGGGGACCACCAACTCGCTCGTTGCCAGCGTGCGCAACGGGATCGCCGTGTGCCTGCCGGACGAGTCCGGCCGCACGATGCTGCCCTCGGTGGTGCGCTATCACGTAGACGGCAGCACCGAGACCGGGCTGGGCGCGCTCAAGGCGCAGGCCACCGATCCACGCAACACCATCGTGTCGGCAAAGCGTTTCATGGGGCGCGGCCTCAAGGACGTGGCCCATGTCGAGGCCATGCCCTACGATTTCGAGGACGGCCCGGGCATGGTGAGGCTGCGTACCGTGCAGGGCGTGAAAAGCCCGGTCGAGGTTTCGGCCGAAATTCTGCGTGTGCTGCGCGTACGCGCCGAAGCCAGCCTGGGCGGCAGGCTGGTCGGCGTGGTCATCACGGTGCCGGCCTATTTCGACGATGCCCAGCGGCAGGCGACCAAGGATGCAGCACGCCTGGCCGGCCTGGATGTGCTGCGCCTGCTCAACGAGCCGACGGCGGCTGCGGTGGCCTATGGCCTGGACAACGCAGCCGAAGGGGTCTACGCGGTGTACGACCTTGGCGGCGGCACCTTCGACCTGTCGATTCTCAAGCTGTCGCGCGGCGTTTTCGAAGTGTTGTCGACGAATGGCGATGCGGCGCTGGGTGGCGACGATTTCGACCACCGGCTGTTCTGCTCCATCCTCGAACGCGCCGACATCGATCCGCCTTCGCTGGAAGACGCCCGCCGGCTGCAGATGAAAGCGCGCGAAGTGAAGGAATTGCTCACGTCCTGCGAAGAGGCGCCCATCCACCTGCGCCTGGGCTCGGGCGAGCTGGTCGACGTCGTCGTCACCCGCAACGAGTTCGCCGACATGACCCGCCACCTGGTACAGAAGACCTTGACGCCGGTGCGCAAAGCGCTGCGCGATGCCGGATTGACGCCCGAAGAGATCAAGGGCGTGGTGATGGTCGGCGGCGCGACGCGCATGCCCCAAATCCAGCGCGCGGTCGCCGCCTTCTTCGGCCAGGAGCCGCTGACCAACCTCGACCCGGACAAGGTGGTTGCGCTTGGCGCCGCGATGCAGGCCAACGTGCTGGCCGGCAACCGCGCGGAGCAGGACGACTGGCTGCTGCTCGACGTCATTCCGCTGTCGCTCGGTCTGGAGACCATGGGCGGGCTGGTGGAGAAGGTCGTGCCGCGCAATTCCACGCTGCCGATTGCGCGGGCGCAGGAGTTCACCACCTTCAAGGACGGCCAGACGGCAATGGCCTTCCATGTCGTGCAGGGCGAGCGCGAACTGGTTGCCGACTGCCGTTCGTTGGCGCGCTTCGAACTGCGCGGCATTCCGCCGATGGTGGCGGGCGCGGCGCGCATCCGTGTGACCTTCCAGGTCGATGCCGATGGCCTGCTGTCGGTGTCCGCGCGCGAAATGTCTTCCGGCGTCGAGGCGAGCGTGCTGGTGAAACCATCCTATGGCCTGTCCGACGACGAGATCGCGGAGATGCTCAAATCGGGCGTCGAGCACGCCGGCGACGACATGGTGTTGCGCGCGCTGCGCGAACAGCAGGTCGAGGCGGAGCGCGTGATCGAGGCTGCGGAACAGGCGTTGGCAAAGGATGGCCACCTGCTCGATGCGGACGAGCGGGCGGGGATCGATGCCGCCGTCGCCCGCCTGCGCGAGCTGCGCGCGGGCAGCGACCACCGCGCCATCAAGAGCGGCATCGACGCGTTTGCGCGAGCCACCGATGAATTCGCCGCCCGCCGCATGGATAACAGCATCCGCAGCGCGCTGGCCGGCCACAAGGTAGACGAGTTGGAACTCTGACCCAATCATGACCCAGATCACTGTCCTTCCCCATGTCGAACTCTGCCCCGACGGCAGCGTGATCGAGGCCGAACCCGGCAAGACCGTTTGCGAGACGCTGCTCCAGCACGACATCTACATCGAGCATGCCTGTGAGATGTCCTGCGCCTGCACGACCTGCCATGTCATCGTGCGCGAGGGCTTCGATTCGTTGCCCGCCGCCGAGGAAGAAGAAGAGGACCTGCTCGACAAGGCCTGGGGGCTGGAGCCGCGATCGCGGCTTTCGTGCCAGGTCGAGGTCGGCGACACGCCGCTGGTGATCGAGATCCCGCGCTATACGATCAACATGGCCCGCGAAGGAAAACACTGAGATGAAATGGACCGACGTGCAGGAGATCGCCATTCAGTTGTCGGATGCCAGGCCGGAGGTCGATCCGGCCAAGGTGAATTTCGTCGACCTGATGAACTGGGTGATGGCACTGCCCGAATTCGACGATGACCCCAAGCGCTGCGGCGAGCGCATCCTGGAAGGCATCCAGCAGGCCTGGATCGACGAGCTTGCCTGAACGGGCAGGGGGCGGCGCTCAGTAGCCGTTGCGTGTGCTGGCGTCGCTGCTTTCGTTGATGTTCAGCCAGTACTGGCCCAGCAGGCCGATGACCTGAACGAAGCGCTCGAAGTCCACCGGCTTGCGCACGTAGCTGTTTGCCCCGAGGTTGTAGGCTTGCTGCAGGTCCAGCGATTCGCGCGATGTGGTGAGCACTACCACCGGCAGCAGGGTGGTGCGCGAGTCGGCGCGGATGCGGCGCAGTACCTCGAGGCCGTCGATGCGCGGCAGTTTCAGGTCCAGCAGGACGACGGCGGGCAGCAGCCCGGGCTTGTTGCTGGACGGCGCGCCGGTGCCGAACAGGTAGTCGAGCGCTTCGACGCCGTCATGGACAACGATGACGGGATTGGCGATCTCGTTCTTGCTGAAGGCGTGAAGTGCGAGCGCCTCGTCATCCGGATTGTCCTCGACGAGCAGGATTGGACGGTCGTTGTTCATCGCTAAGCTCCCTTGGAGAGTCCTGCTGCCATGCGTGGGACCTTGGAATGAAAGCCGGGGTGGATTTCAGGATTGGCCGCCGGGCAGATCCTCCCGCCGCAGCACGAACACCATGTCATCGCCACCACGGGTGGAGAGCCAGTTGAAAGGCAGATTCGGAAAGGCGTGTTCGACGATGTCGCGGTTGTGCCCGACCTCGACCGCCAGCAGTCCGTTCGGATTGAGATGCGCCGCGCCCTCTGCGATCAGCCGCCGCACCACGTCCAGTCCGTCATCGCCGGCCGCCAGCGCCATGTGCGGCTCGTGCAGGTATTCGGGGGGCAGGGCGTCCATCGCGTCTGCGGTCACGTAGGGCGGATTGCTCAGGATGAGATCGTAGCGGCGTCCTTCGAGCGCGGAAAACACGTCCGAGCGCACCAGCTCGATACGCTCTCCGAGGCCGTAGTCGGCCACGTTCCGGAGGGCGACGTCGAGCGCGTCCTGCGACAGGTCGGCGCCCGTCACCGCAGCGTCGGGGAAGGCGTGCGCCATCAATACCGCAAGGCAGCCGGAGCCGGTACACATGTCCAGCGCGCTGCCGATTTGTTCCGGCTCATCGATCCACCCGGCCAGGCCGTCTTCCAGCAGTTCGGCGAAGAAGGAGCGCGGCACGATGACGCGTTCGTCCACCGTGAAGCGGAAATCGCCCAGCCAGGCCTCGCCCAGGATATAGGCTGTGGGGACACGTTCGGTGGCGCGGCGTTCTATCGCTTCGAGCAGGGCGATGCGCTCCTCGATCGGGATGCAGGCGTCGAGAAAGGGTTCGAGCCGATCGAGCGGCAGGGCCAGCGAGCCCAGCAGCAGCCATGCGGCTTCGTCGTAGGCATCGTTGACGCCGTGGCCGCAGAAGATTCCGGCGCGGTTGAAGCGGGTGACGGCATAGCGCAGCCAGTCGCGTACGGTCACCAGTTCGACCAGCGGGCCGTGCTCATGCTCATGGTCGTCGCCATGGTCGTGGTCGCAGTGCTCGTGATCGCAGGAGCTGTGAGGATGCTCGTTGTGCGTGCTCATGGAGGTGTTCATTCGGTGTCTCTCGCGGTCGGGCGGGTTCAGGCGGCAAGCAGGGTATGCAGGGTGCGTTCGTAGACAAGGGACAGCGGTTCGATGGCGGCGGCATCGATGCACTCGTTGACCTTGTGGATGGAGGCGTTGACCGGGCCGAACTCGACGACTTCGGCGCAGATGTCGGCGATGAAGCGGCCGTCAGAGGTGCCGCCCGTCGTGGAGAGCCGGGTGTCGATGCCCAGGGTCTCGGCGATGGCGCCGGACAGCGCGGCGACCAGTGCGCCGCGGCCGGTGATGAAGGGTTTGCCGGACAGGTGCCAGTCGATTTCGTAGTCCAGCCCATGGCGGTCGAGCACTTCGTGGGTGCGGGCCTTGAGGCCGTCGGCCGCGGACACCGAACCGAAGCGGAAGTTGAACATGACCTCGCAGGTGCCCGGAATGACGTTGTTGGCACCGGTGCCGGCATGGATGTTCGAGGCCTGCCAGGTGGTCGGCGGAAAGAACTCGTTGCCTTGGTCCCATTCGATCGCCGCCAGCTCGGCCAGCGCGGGGGCGAACGCATGGATGGGATTGCGTGCGAGGTGGGGGTAGGCGACATGCCCTTGCTGGCCCTTGACGCGCAGCGTTCCGGACAAGGAGCCGCGGCGGCCGTTCTTGATCATGTCGCCGAGCGTGTCCACCGAAGTCGGTTCGCCGACGATGCAATAGTCGAGCCGCTCGCCGCGTGCCGCCAGTGCTTCGACCACTTTCACCGTGCCGTGCGTGGCGATGCCTTCCTCGTCCGAGGTCAACAGCAGGGCGATGCTGCCGCGATGCCGCGGATGGGCGGCGACGAAGCGTTCGATCGAGGTGACGAAGGCGGCGAGCGAGGATTTCATGTCGGCTGCGCCACGGCCGTAGAGCATGCCATCGACGATGGCGGGGTCGAAGGGCGGCGTCTTCCAGGCATCGAGCGGCCCCGGGGGCACGACGTCGGTATGGCCTGCAAAACACAGCACCGGTCCTTCGCCGCCGCGGCGCGCCCACAGGTTGGAGACCCCTGCGGCATCGATGCGTTCACAGGCGAAACCGAGCGCGCGCAGGCGTTCGGAGATGAGTTCGAGGCAACCGGCATCTTCCGGCGTGACCGAAGGGCGGGCGATGAGTTCGCGGGCAAGAGCCAGCGTTGGGTTATCGGTGTGATGCATGTGTGCTCTCGAGGGGGCCTTCGGCTACGCTCCGCGCCCGATGGGGCGAAGGCTTAGTTGTTATCGACGTGCAGCGTGAATTCCTGGAACGATGCGCCGTCCGGATTACTGGTTTCGAAGTCGAGCAGACTTGGCGGCGGGGAAGACGTGTTCGCGTGGCCGTGGTTGCCGGCATTGATCTGGGCGTTGTTGATCAGCCAGTGCAGGTTGGTCGGCGAGTCGGCGTTGGCAAGCGCCTCGTCGAGCGAGATGACATCGTCGGTGTACAACTCGTACAGGCACTGCTCGAAGGTCTGGCAACCCGGCGCCAGACTCTGCTCCATGGCGTGCTTGATCTCATTGATCTCGCCGCGTTCGATCAGTTCGGCGATATGCCGGGTGTTCATCAGGATCTCGACCGCCGGCACGCGTCCGCCGTCCGGCTTGCGGACCAGGCGTTGAGACACGATGCTGCGAAGGGCGACGGCGAGGTCGAGATACAGCAATTGCCGGTTCTCGAGCGGGAAGAAGTTGATGATGCGGTTGAGGGCGTGGTAGGCGTTGTTGGCATGCAGCGTGGCCAGGCAGAGATGGCCCGACTGCGCATACGAGATCGCCGCCTGCATGGTCTCGCGGTCGCGGATCTCGCCGATGAGGATGCAGTCCGGTGCCTGGCGCATCGCATTGCGCAGGGCCTCGCCCCAGCTCAGGGTGTCGATGCCGACCTCGCGCTGGTTGACCACCGATTTGCGATGCGTGAACAGGTATTCGATCGGGTCCTCGACGGTGAGGATGTGCCCGCTGCGATGGCGGTTGCGATGATCGAGCATCGAAGCCAGCGTGGTCGACTTGCCCGACCCGGTTGCGCCGACGACCAGCAGCAGCCCGCGCTTTTCCATCACGACCTCCGCCAGCACCTCGGGCAGGCTGAGATCGTGGATGGTGGGGATGTCGCCCTGGATGTAGCGTGCGACGACCGCGATCGAACTGCGCTGCCAGAACACGTTGACGCGGAAGTTGCCCAGGTCGCGGCGGCCGAAGGACAGGTTCAGTTCGCGCTCGCGATCGAACTGAGCGAGCTTTTCCGGCGGAACGGCTTCCTCGACCATGCGGCGGATCATTGCGGGCTCCATGACCTGCTGGTTGATCGGCATGGTGTTGCCCTGGATCTTGATGTGGATCGGGGCGCCGGCCGTGATGAATATGTCCGAGGCCTTCTTGTCCGCCATCAACTGGAAGAGACTGTCGAAAATCATGGCCCCGCCACGCTCCGTCAAGAGGGGAAGCCAGCGTCGCCCGCGGGCTTCCCTTGCATCCGCTTATCGCGTCAGGCGCCGCGCAGCAGCTCGTTGATACCCGTCTTGGCGCGCGTCTGCGCGTCCACTTTCTTCACGATCACCGCGCAGTACAGACTGTACTTGCCGCAGGCCGAGGGCAGGCTGCCCGGCACCACGACCGCGCCGGCGGGCACGCGGCCATAGGTGACCTCGCCGGTTTCGCGATCGTAGATCTTGGTGCTCTGGCCGATATACACCCCCATCGACAGCACGGCGTTCTCTTCGATGACGACGCCTTCCACCACTTCCGAACGCGCGCCGACGAAGACGTTGTCCTCGATGATCACCGGACCGGCCTGCACGGGTTCGAGCACGCCGCCGATGCCGACGCCGCCGGACAGGTGCACGTTCTTGCCGATCTGCGCGCAGGAACCGACGGTGGCCCAGGTGTCCACCATCGTGCCTTCATCCACGTAGGCGCCGATGTTTACATACGAAGGCATCAGCACCACGTTCTTGCCGATGAAACTGCCTTTGCGCGCGACGGCCGGCGGCACGACGCGGAATCCGCCCTCGCGGAACTGCTCGGGCGTGTAGTCGCCGAACTTGGTCGCGACCTTGTCGTAGAAGTTGAGGCCGCCGGCCAGCACGATTTCGTTGTCGCGCAGGCGGAAGGAAATCAGCACTGCCTTCTTCACCCATTGGTTGACCACCCACTGACCATCCTTCTTCTCGGCCACGCGCAGCGTGCCGGCGTCCAGTCCGGCGATGACGGCCTCGACCGCGTCGCGGATCTCGGCGGGCGCGGCGGTGGGCGACAGGCTGGCACGGTTCTCGAAGGCGTCGTCGATGATCTTTTGCAGTGCTTGCATTCGGTTTCTCTCTCAGAGGGTCTTACAGAAGTCGATGATGCGCTCGGCGGCCTCGACGCATTCGTGCGTGTCGGCGACGAGGGCGATGCGGACGAATCCGTCGCCGGGGTTGATGCCGTTGGATTCGCGGGCGAGATAGCTGCCTGGCAGGACCGTTACATTATATTCAGCCTGCAGACGGCGGGCGAATTCGGTGTCCGGCAGCGGTGTACGCACCCAGTGGTAGAAGCCGGCGTCCGGCAGGCTGACGGGCAACCAGGGCGCAAGCATGGGCGTGATGCGGGCGAATTTCTCGCGGTACAGGCGACGGTTCTCGGCGACGTGGGTCTCGTCGTTCCAGGCCACGGCCGAAGCGGCCTGGACCGCCGGGCTCATCTGGCAGCCATGGTAGGTGCGGTAGAGCACGAAATCCTTGAGAATCCTCGCGTCGCCAGCGACGAAGCCCGAGCGCATGCCGGGCACGTTCGAGCGCTTGGACAGGCTGGAGAACATCACGATGTTGCGGAAATCCGTGCGCCCCAGCCTCCAGGCCGCTTCCAGGCCGCCGATCGGCCTGGCTTCGTCGTCGAAGTAGATCTCGGAATAGCATTCGTCGGCTGCGATGACGAAGCCGTGGCGGTCCGACAGCTCGAACAGGCGCTTCCATTCGTCCAGCGACAGCACGCGGCCGGTCGGGTTGCCCGGCGAGCAGACGTAGACCAGTTGCACGCCGCGCCACGCGGCATCGCCGATCGAATCGAAATCGGAGGCGAAGCCGTCCTCCGGCAGATGGTTCAGGAACACGGGCTCGGCGCCGGCAAGGTAGGTCGCGCCTTCGTAGATCTGATAGAAAGGGTTGGGACACAGCACCTTGGCGCCGGGCTTGCCGCCGTCGACCACGCACTGGCCGAAGGCGAACAAGGCCTCGCGCGTGCCATTGACCGGGACCACCTGGGTGGCGGAATCGATCTTCGGCAGGCCGTAGCGGCGCTCCAGCCAGCCGGCGATCGAATCGCGCAGCGCATCGCTGCCGAGCGTCAGCGGGTAGCTGGACAGACCGCCCAGATTGTCGGCGAGGGCCTGGCGGATGAAGCCCGGGGTCGGGTGCTGGGGTTCGCCGATCGACAGGCGGATCGGGCTCAGGTCCGCCGGGGGCGTGATGCCGGCGAACAGCGTGCGCAGCTTCTCGAAGGGATAGGTCTGGAGGCGGGCGAGATTCGGATTCACTTTGGCACAAAATCCACGCGGCGGCAGACCGCTGCGGCAGGGTGGGAAAGGCCGGAGATGTTATCATGGCAGGCCTTGCCGGCGCCTTCGGATGGGCGTTCGAGCGCAGCCTCCCGCCATCTGCCGCCGCCCGTCCACGGGGTCCGCTCCCGGCTTTCGTAGTCCCGACTCTCTTCTTTTTCCGACGTGCGTCTGTCCAAGCTAAAACTTGCCGGTTTCAAGACCTTCGTCGATCCGACCACGGTTCTCACGCCGGGCAATCTCGTCGGCGTGGTCGGCCCCAATGGCTGCGGCAAGTCCAACATCATCGATGCGGTGCGCTGGGTGCTGGGCGAGACGCGTGCGTCCGCCCTGCGCGGCGAATCGATGCAGGACGTCATCTTCAACGGTTCGACCACGCGCAAGCCGGTGTCGCGCGCCAGCGTGGAGCTGGTCTTCGACAATGCCGAAGGCCGCGCGGCGGGGCAGTGGTCGCGCTACAACGAGATATCGGTCAAGCGCGTGCTCGACCGCTCAGGAGAGTCGACCTACTACATCAACAACGTGCATGTCCGGCGCAAGGACGTCATCGATCTGTTTCTCGGTACCGGCTTGGGGCCGCGCGCCTACGCGATCATCGAGCAGGGCATGATCTCGCGCATCATCGAGGCCAGGCCCGAAGACATCCGCGGCTTCCTGGAAGAGGCCGCCGGGGTGACCAAGTATCGCGAGCGGCGCAAGGAAACGGAAGGGCGACTGCGCGATGCGCGTGACAACCTTGCCCGCCTCGACGACATCCGCATGGAGCTGGGCGAACGCATCGTCCATCTCGAAGCCCAGGCCGAGGTCGCGGCACGTTTCAATACATTGAGCGCGGCGCATGTGCAGAAGCAGCAACTGCTGTGGCTGCTCAAGCGCAACGAGGCGCAGGCCGAGCACGCACGCCTGGGCGACGAGCTCAACGCGGCCACCCTGCGCATCGAGTCCGACAGCGCGCGCCTGCAGGAACTCGAAGCCGCGGTCGAAACCGCGCGCGAGGCGCATTTCGAGGCCTCGGAGTCCGTGCATGTGGCACAGAGCGATCTGTTTGCCGCCAGCGCCGAGGTGACGCGGCTGGAAACCGAGCTGCAGCACCTGGGCGAAGCACGCAAACGGCTGGAGGCGCGTCTGGCGCAGCTCGAGTTCGACCGCGAGCACTGGCTGTCGCGGCGCGAGGCGCTGGCCGAAGACCGCGAGCGCTGGCTGGGGCTGGCCGACAACGCCGCCATGCGCGCCGAGCAGGCCGAGGCCCGCCACGCCGAGATCGCCGAACGTGTCCCCGAGCTGGAGTCAGAGCGCGTGGCGGCGGACACCGCCGTGGCGTCGGCCCGCCGTGAGTTGGCCCAGACCGAACAGCAGTTGCGGGTGGAAGAAGCCAATCGCGCCAGCGCCATGCGCGCGCTCGACGCGCTGCAGCAGCGCCGCGGCCGGATCGAGAGCGAGCGCGCGGCGATCAGCGGCCCCGACGAACGCGAACTGGCCGAGCGCGAGGCCCGGCTCGAAGCCCTGCAGGCCTCGCTCGACGAGCAGCAGCAGGCTCTTGCCGAACTGCAGCAGGGCCTGCCGGATGCACAGGCCGTGCTCAAGGCGGCGCTCGAGCACGAACGCGCGGTACAGCGCCGCCTGACCGAGTTGCGCGCGCGCCGCGACGCGCTGCTGCAGCTGCAGGCGCGAGTGCAGTCGCAGGGCAAGCTTGGCGATTGGCTCAAGCGCCATGGCCTGGAAAGTCTGCCGCCCTTGTGGCGCAGCCTGCGCGTCGCCGAGGGCTGGGATGCGGCCCTGCAGGCCGTATTGCGCGAGCGCCTCGCCGCGCTGATCGCGCCCGATGCGGCCCTGGCCGGCGCCTTGCTGGACGAGGTGCCGCCCGAATCCCTCGCCGTCGTGCTCGGCACCGGGCACGACGCGCCGGCCCAGGCGGGTTCCGAACTGCCGGCGGACTGGCAGCAAGCCGGCCTGGAGCCCTTGCTGGCACGGGTCGAAGTGCTCGATGTCGGTCTGCGTCCGCTCGTTGCGGGTTTCTTGCACGGCGTGTACTGCGCGGAGCGCCTCGAAGACTGGCTGCCGCGCCACCGTGAACTGCCCGCGGGCGTTCTGCTGGCCGGCGCGCACGGCCAGATCCTGGGCAGGGCGCTGCTGTCCCACTCGGCGCCCGACAGCCGTACGCACGGCGTCATCGAGCGCCAGCGCGAAATCGACCATCTCGCCGACGAGCAGCAGTCGCTGGAGGACGAAGCCGCCCTCGCGCACGATGCCTTGCAGGCCGCCGAAGCCGCGGCGTCGGCGCTGCAGGAGCAGGCCAATACGCTGCGCCGCGACAGCCAGGGCATGCAGGCGCAGGTGCATACCGAACAGGTCGAAGTGCTCAAGCTCGCGCAGGCACGCAGCCGTGCCGAAGAACGCCATGGCCAGTTGGCCCGCGACCTCGATGACCTCGTACACCTCGAACAGACCGAGCGTGAGCACCTGGCCCGCGCCGAGCGCGATCTGGCGCGGGCCGGCGAACTCGCCGAACTGCAGCGCGAACGCCTGGACGCGAGCATGGAGGTGCTGCGCGAGCGCGAGCAGTCGCTGCGTGAGGCGCGCGCGCTGGAACAGGCCGCTGCGCGCGAACTGCAGGAGGCGAAGTTTTCCGAGCGCGAGTGCGCGGGCAAGATCGATGACATCGGCCGCAACCTGCAGCTTGCCGCCGAGCAGTTCGACCGCGTCGTGGCCGAAACGCAGACCCGCGCGGCGGAACTCGACGCCACCGACGACAGCCGCAGCTTCGATGCGCTGCAGACCGCGCTCGGCCTGCGTTCGAGTCGCGAGGCTGCGCTTGCGGCGCGGCGCGATGCGCTGGAGGAAGCGGCGGCCCGGTTCAGGCAGAGCGAGGAAATGCGCTTGCGCGCCGAGCAGGAGGCCGCGCCGATGCGCGGCCGGGTCGCCGAGCTGCGGCTCGCGGTGCAGGCCAGCGAACTGGCGGTCAACCAGTTCGCCGAGCGCCTGCAGGAGGTCCAGGCCGATGAAGCGGCGCTGCAGCCCTTGCTCGGCGCGGACCTCAAGGAAACGACCCTGCAGCGCGAAGTGGCCCGTCTGGCGCGGGACATCGCCGAGTTGGGCGCGGTCAACCTCGCGGCGCTCGACGAACTGCGCACGGCCTCCGAGCGCAAGGGGTATCTCGATGCCCAGACCGAGGACCTGCTGCAGGCGATCGACACGCTCGAGGATGCGATTCGCCGCATCGACCGTGAAACGCGCGAGCAACTGCAGGAAACCTACAATACCGTCAATCACCAGTTCGGCAGCCTGTTCCCGCAGTTGTTCGGCGGCGGCCGGGCCGAGCTGGTACTGACCGGCGACGAGATCCTGGACGCGGGCATCCAGATCGTCGCCCAGCCTCCGGGCAAGAAGAACACCTCCATCCACCTGCTGTCCGGCGGTGAGAAGGCACTGACCGCGATTGCGCTGGTCTTCTCGATGTTCCAGCTCAATCCGGCCCCCTTCTGCATGCTTGACGAGGTGGATGCGCCACTGGACGATACGAACACCGAACGCTACGCCAACATGGTCAAGCGCATGTCCTCGCAAACCCAGTTCATCTTCATCAGCCACAGCAAGATCACGATGGAGTTCGCGCAACAGCTGGTGGGGGTGACGATGCAGGAGCAGGGCGTGTCACGTGTGGTGGAAGTGGATATCGAAGAAGCGCTGCGCCTGGCCGAGCCGGCTGCAGCCTGAAGAACAGCAAGGAATTCGGGAACCCCTCTATGGACAGCGAACTTCAGATCGCCCTCATCGGTGCAGGTCTCGGCGTCGTGGTGCTGATCGTCGGCTACAACAAGTGGCAGGAACGCAAGCACCGCAACAAGGCGGAGAAGGCTTTCAAATCCGAGCATCGCGACGTGCTGCTCGAACCGCGGGGCGGCGGCTCGGCGGACGAAAGGGACGAACGCTCCGAACGGCGCGAGCCGGGCTTCGGCAGCATTGGCGACGTGGGCGAGGCCGGCGACGGGCCGCGCCCGGTGCGGGAAGCCTCGATCAAGCGCTCGGCGCCGGAGCTGCCCGCGCTGCTCGACACCCGCACCGATTGCGTGATCCGTCTCGAAGCGATCGAGCCGCTCGACGTGCAGCGCGTGTGGCAGGCCCAGCTCGAGCAGATCGACGGCCTGTCGAAGCCGGTGCGCTGGTTCGGTTTCAACGATGCCGAAAACGTATGGTTTCCGATCGGCTCCGCCAGCGCCGGCGCCTGCCACTGGTTCTGCGCCGCGCTGCAACTGGTCGACCGCCGCGGTTCAATCGGCGAATCGGACTTCATGCGCTTTTCGGGAGGCGTGCAGCGCGTGGCGGACTTGGTCATGGCGCTGCCGCCGGGCGTGCCCGCACGCGGCGAAACGCTGCATAACGCGGCCGAACTCGACCGCTTCTGCGCCGACGTCGATGTGCAGATCGGCGTGAACATCGTCGCCACCGAGCGGCCCTTCGAAGGACTCGAGATCGGGCAGTTCGCCGCCAGGCATGATCTGACATTCGCCAGCGACGGCAGCTTCCACGCCCTGGCGGACGATGGAACGCCGCTGTTCGCCCTGGCCAACCTGGAAGCCGGCCTGTTTGCCGACGGCGAGCTGTCGTCGATCGCGACCAGGGGAGTGACGCTGGTGATCGACGTTCCCTGCGTGCGCGACGGCGTTGCCGCTTTCGATCGGATGATGGAGATTGCCAATGGCTTCGCGCGCCAGTTCGGCGGCACGGTGGTGGATGACAATCGCGCGCCCTTCGGCACCGAGGCGGCCGAGCTGATCCGCAGCCAGATCCGCCAGTTCCAGGATCGCATGGCCGAAAGCGCCATTCCGGCGGGCGGCCCGCTGGCAAGGCGTCTGTTCGCGCTGTGATGGATCTGTTTGCTTCAGCGGCGCAGCAGCAGCGCGCCCAGGCGCTGCGTGAAGAGATCGCACGCCACGACCATGCGTATTACGTCCTCGACGAGCCGACGATTCCGGATGCGGAGTACGACCGCCTGTTCCACGAACTGCAGGCGCTGGAGGACGGGCACCCCGAGCTGTGTACGCCCGATTCGCCGACCCGGCGCGTCGGCGGCAAGCCGCTGGCGCAGTTTCCGCCGATCCGCCACCGTGTGCCGATGCTGTCGATCCGGACCGAGACGGACACCGGGGCCAGCGGCGCGCAGACGTTCGATGCGCGCATACGGCGCGAGCTCGGACTGGAGGAGGGCGATGCCGAGGTCGAGTACGTCGCCGAGCTGAAGTTCGACGGGCTGGCGATCAGCCTGCGCTATGAGCACGGCGTGCTGGCGCAAGCCGCGACCCGCGGCGACGGCGAAACCGGCGAGGACGTCAGCAGCAATGTGCGCACCATGCGTGCCGTGCCCCTGCGCCTGCGGGGCGATGCGCCGGCGGTACTGGAGGTTCGCGGCGAAGTCTATATGCGCCGCGACGATTTCGAGGCGCTCAACCGGCGCCAGGCCGACGCCGGCGAGAAGACCTTCGTCAATCCGCGCAACGCCGCGGCGGGCAGCATCCGCCAGCTCGACCCCTCGATCGCCGCGCGCCGCCCCTTGTCCTTCTTCGCCTATGGCCTGGGGGAAACCGAAGGCTGGGCGGTGCCGGCGACGCACGCCGGCGTGCTCGACGCCATCGCCGCATTCGGCCTGCCGGTGTGCGAACACCGCGCCCGGGTGCATGGTGCGGACGGACTGGCGGCCTTCCATGCACGCATTGCGGAGCTCCGCGATACGCTGCCCTTCGACATCGACGGTGTCGTCTACAAGGTGAATTCGCTCGAACTGCAGCGCCAGTTGGGCTTCGTCACGCGCGAGCCGCGTTGGGCCGTGGCGCACAAGTACCCGGCACAGGAGGCCGTGACGCTGTTGCGCGACATCGAAGTGCAGGTCGGGCGCACCGGCGCGCTGACGCCGGTGGCGCGGCTGGAGCCGGTGTTCGTCGGCGGCGTCACCGTGACCAACGCCACGCTGCACAACCAGGACGAGATCGACCGCAAGGATGTCCGCATCGGCGACTGGGTCGTCGTGCGCCGGGCGGGCGATGTCATTCCCGAAGTCGTCGCGCCCGTCGTCGAACGGCGCCAGGGCGAGTTGGCGCGCTTCGACCTGCTGGCGCGCTTCCCGGCCTGTCCGGTGTGCGGCTCGCACGTGGTGCGCGGCGAGGATGAAGTCGTGGCGCGCTGCACCGGCGGGCTGTTCTGCCCGGCCCAGCGCAAGCAGGCCCTGCTGCATTTCGCCGGGCGGCGGGCGATGGACATCGAGGGGCTGGGCGACAAGCTGGTCGAGCAACTGGTCGATGCCGCGATTGTCAAGACGCCGGTCGATATCTACCGGCTCGGTATCCTGGCGCTGGCCAACCTGGAGCGCATGGGCGAGAAATCCGCGCAGAACCTGCTGGCCGCCATTGACAAGAGCCGCTCGACGACGCTTGCCCGCTTCATCTTCGCTTTGGGCATCCGCAATGTCGGAGAGGCCACGGCGCGCGACCTCGCACGGTATTTCGGCACGCTCGACAGCGTCATGGACGCCGATGCCGATGCGCTGCAGCAGGTGCCGGACGTCGGCCCGATCGTGGCCCGCTCCATCGTGGCGTTCTTCGGCGAGCCGCACAACCGTGAAGTCATCGAGCAACTGCGCGCTGCGGGCGTGCATTGGCCCGAAGGAGAACCGCTCAGGCCGGCCGCTGGCGGGCTGGCGGGGCAGACCTTCGTCCTCACCGGCACCCTGCCCACGCTGACGCGCGACGAAGCCAAGGCGCTGATCGAGGCCCGGGGCGGCAAGGTGGCCGGCTCGGTGTCGAAGAAGACGACCTGGCTGGTTGCGGGCGCCGAGGCGGGCTCCAAGCTGGTCAAGGCGCAGGCGCTGGGCGTCGACATCCTGGACGAGGACGGGCTGCGCGATCTGCTGCACAAAACGGATACAACTGCCTAGTGCATTCGCGCGCGGCTTCGCGCATCATGCCGGGCGCCGCCTACCCGAACGGGGTACGGGGTTTACTGGAACCATCCAAAGCGGAGTGAAACGAGCATGAAGAAGATCACCAAGGCAGTCTTTCCGGTCGCCGGCATGGGAACGCGTTTCCTGCCGGCCACCAAGGCCAGTCCAAAGGAAATGCTGCCGATCGTCGACAAGCCCCTGATCCAGTACGCGGTCGAAGAGGCGGTCGCGGCGGGCATCACCGACATGATCTTCATCACCGGACGCACCAAGCGCTCGATCGAGGACCATTTCGACAAGGCCTACGAACTCGAGACCGAACTCGAGGCGCGCGGCAAGAAAGAACTGATCGAGATCGTGCGCAAGACCGTGCCCAAGGGCGTCAACTGCATCTACACCCGCCAGTCGGAAGCGCTGGGCCTGGGCCATGCCGTGCTGTGCGCGAGCCACATCGTCAGCGACGAGGCCTTTGCCGTGATCCTCGCCGACGACCTGCTCGACAACAAGGACGGCACGCCGGTGCTCAAGCAGATGGTGGATGTCTACAACTACCACCGCTGCTCCGTATTGGGCACGATGAACGTGCCGCGCCCGGAAACGCGGAGCTACGGCATCGTCAGCACCGAAAACGAGTCGGGCAAGGTCCAGCGCATGACGGGCATCGTCGAGAAGCCGAAGCCTGAAGACGCGCCCACCACGCAGGCCGTCGTCGGCCGCTACATCCTGACGCCGCGCATCTTCGACCACATCCGCGCACTCAAGCCCGGCGCGGGCGGCGAATATCAGCTCACCGACGCCATCGCCTCGCTGCTGAAGGAAGAGGCGGTGCTCGCCTACCAGTTCGACGGCGTGCGCTACGACTGCGGCTCCAAGCTCGGCTACCTGAAGGCCACGATCGAGTTCGGCCTGCGCCATCCGGAAACCGGCGCCGACTTCGCGGCCTACCTCGGCAGCCGTTTCGGCGCCCAGGACAAGCCGGCGAAAGGCGAAAAAAAGTAGGACGGCAAGCGGGGCCCATCGCGTCGGGCGCCCGCCAAGCCCGGCTGCCCGCCCGGAGTACGGCGGGCAGTCGCCGGTTCAGGCGTGGTTCAGGCGCGCGGCCAGCGGGCTGCGGCGAATCACGAACTTCTCCAGTTCGGCAACGCAGAACACCAGCAGCCCGGCCGCCAGCACCTTGGCCCACTCCAGCGGCGTCAGATCGTTCGACCCGAAGATGCCCTGCATCAGCGGCAGATGGGTAAAGGCCAGTTGCAGCGGAATGCAGGCGGCGATGGCGAACAGGACGTAGCGGTTGCCGCTCAGGCCGACGCGGCTGATCGCGGGCGCGAGGATGAAGCGGCTGTTGACCAGGTAGAACATTTCCGCCGCGACCACCGCATTCACCGCCATCGTGCGCGCGGTCTCGATTGACGTTCCGGCGTCCAGCTCCCACAGGAACAGGCCCAGCGCGCCCGTCATCATCAGCACCGACACCATCAGCACGCGCCAGACGAAGAAGCCCGACAGCAAGGCCTCGCCGGGCGGACGCGGCGGGCGGTTCATGATGCCGCGCTCGGCCGGCTCGAAGGCGAGGGCGAGTCCCAGCGTGCTCGACGTGACCATGTTGATCCACAGCACCTGGGCCGCGGTCAGCGGCAAGGCCAGCTCGAACAGGATCGCGGCGATGACCACCAGCGCCTCGCCGCCGTTGGTGGGCAGCATGAACAGGATGAACTTCTTCAGGTTGTCGTAGACCGCCCGCCCTTCGCGCACCGCGGTGGCAATGGTGGCGAAGTTGTCGTCGGCCAGCACCATGTCGCTCGCCTCCTTGGCCGCCTCGGTGCCTTTCAGGCCCATTGCCACGCCGACGTCGGCACGCTTGAGGGCGGGGGCGTCATTGACGCCGTCGCCGGTCATCGCGACCACCTGGCCGTCGTCCTGCAGGGCCTGGACGAGGCGCAGCTTGTGCTCGGGGCTGGCGCGGGCGAAGACGTCCACCTCCATCGCCATGCGGCGCAGGGCGGCATCATCCATAACCGCCACCTCGGCGCCTGTCACGGCCGGCTTGCCCACGCCGATGGCGAGCTGGGCGCCGATGGCGCGCGCCGTTTCCACATGATCGCCGGTGATCATCTTGACGCGGATGCCGGCATGGTGGCACTCGCCGACCGCCAGGATGGCTTCCTCGCGCGGCGGATCGATGATCCCGACCAGAGCGAGCAGCACGAAGCCGGATTCGGTGTCGCCGAAGTCCAGGGAAGCGCCCCGCGGCGCGGCACGCCTGCAGGCCAGCGCCAGCAGCCGCAGCCCCTGGGCGGCGACGTTGGTGGCCATGCGCCGCCAGGTATCGATGTCCAGCGGCTCGCTGCCGTCGGTTCCCCACTGTGCATCGCACATGTCGAAGATGCGTTCAGGCGCGCCCTTGGCGAAAATCCACGGCATGTCGTCGCTGTCGCGATGGTAGGTGGCCATGAAGCGGTGCTGCGATTCGAAGGGGATCGAGTCGAGGCGGGGCCAGGCTTCGTCGCCGAGGTGCTGCGAAAAGCCGGTCTTGCCGCCGAGCACCAGCAGCGCGCCTTCGGTGGGATCGCCCTCCACCCGCCACAGCCCCTCGTCTTCGCGCAGGCGCGCATCATTGCACAGGACGCCGGCGCGGATCGCCAGCGCCAGCGCGGCGTAGTGCTCGGGGTCGATGATGCGGCCGTCCAGGCTCAGATCGCCCACCGGCGCGTAGCCCACGCCGCCGACGTCGAACACATGGCCGGCGCAGACCACTTTCTGCACCGTCATCTCGTTGCGCGTCAGCGTGCCGGTCTTGTCCGAGCAGATCACCGTGACCGAGCCCAGGGTCTCCACCGCCGGCAGGCGGCGGATGATCGCGTTGCGCTGCGCCATGCGCTGCACGCCGAGGGCCAGCGTGACGGTCATGATCGCCGGCAGGCCCTCCGGAATGGCGGAGGCCGCCAGGGCGACCACCATCATGAACATCTCGGCCGGCGCATGCCCGCGCCACAAGGTGCCCAGCACGAAGGTCGCCGCCGACAGGGCGAGGATGACGAGGGCAAGTGCGCGGCCGAAGCGGTCCACCTGGCGCAACAAGGGCGTGGCCAGGCTGCGGATGTCGGCGAGCATCTGGTTGATCTTGCCCAGTTCGGTGGTCGCGCCGGTATTGACCACGATGCCGCTGGCCTGCCCGTAGACGGCCAGGGTGCCCGAATAGGCCATGCCGTAGCGGTCGCCCAACGGCGCATCGGCGGCGACCGCCGCGGTGGTCTTTTCCACCGGCAGGGATTCGCCGGTCAGGGCCGCTTCCTCGACGCGCAATTCCTTGATCGCGACCAGGCGCAGGTCCGCCGGCACCCTGTCGCCGGAGGCCAGCGCGACGAGGTCGCCCGGGACCAGTTCGGCAGCGTCGATTTCGCGCCGCCTTCCGTCCCGGATCACCGTCGCATGGGGCGACAGCATGGCGCGGATCGCATCGAGCGCCGATTCGGCCTTGCCTTCCTGAATGAAGCCGATGACGGCGTTGATGATCACCGCGGCCAGCAGCACGCCGGTATCGACCCAGTGCCCGAGCAGCGCGGTGATGAGCGCAGCGCCCATCATCACGTACAGCAGGATGTTGTGGAACTGCATCAGCAAGCGCAGCAGCGGGCCGCGCCGTTTGGGCGGGGCGAGGCGGTTCGGGCCGTAATACGCGAGGCGCTGGCGGGCTTCGGTCTCGCTCAGGCCGTCCTTCCCGCTTCGCAGCGCCTCTTCGACCTGCGTCCGGGTCAGGGTATGCCAGGCGGTGGCTGGAGCAGCATCGGGGCGATCCGGGCTTGGGCGTTCTGTCATGGGCTGGCCTTGCCATCCGTATGGCGGGGCTGTCCCCGCGGATTGCGGAACGAGTGAAATCGCTTGGGCCCACTTTACCAAGCGGGCGGGGGACGGTCCAGGCGGGGGGGCGGCGGCAGGACCGCCACGGCGTGCGGATCAGCCGTCGATCCAGGCGCGGGAGGGTGGCACAGGAATCACGCGCGGATGAAAAAAACGCCCCCACGCTTGCGTGGGGGCGTTCCAGATGCCCGTGCTGCGGCGAGGCCTCAGGCGTCGGCGGCCTTTGCCGCGCGCTTGCGTTCGTGCTCCTGCAGGTGGCGCTTGCGCAGGCGGATCGTCTTGGGCGTGATCTCGACCAGTTCATCATCGGCGATGAACTCGATCGCCGATTCGAGCGTGAGCTGGATCGGCGGCGTCAGGTTGACGGCCTCGTCCTTGCCCGAGGCGCGCACGTTGGTGAGCTGTTTGCCTTTGATCGGGTTCACCACCAAGTCATTGTCGCGCGAATGCACGCCGATGATCATGCCTTCGTACAGCGTGTCGCCCGGGCTCACGAACATGCGGCCGCGGTCCTGCAGGTTCCACAGTGCATAGGCCACGGCGTCGCCGTTGTTCTGCGAGATCAACACGCCGTTGCGGCGTTCGGCCATCTGCCCGGCCATCGGACCGTAGTCGTCGAACACGTGGCTGGCGAGGCCGGTGCCGCGCGTCAGCGTCAGGAACTCGCCCTGGAAGCCGATCAGGCCGCGTGCCGGAATGCGGTATTCGAGGCGTACGCGGCCCTTGCCATCCGGCTGCATGTCCTGCAGTTCGCCGCGGCGGCGGCCGAGCTCTTCCATGACGCCGCCCTGGTGCTCTTCCTCGACGTCGACCGTCAGCAGTTCGTAGGGCTCGCACTTGACGCCGTCGATTTCCTTGAACACCACGCGCGGACGCCCCACGGCCATCTCGTAACCTTCTCGGCGCATGTTTTCCAGCAGGATGGTCAGGTGCAGCTCACCACGGCCCGACACTTCGAAAATGTCGGCGTCGTTGGTGTAGTTGACGCGCAGCGCGACGTTCTTCAGCAGTTCCTTCTCGAGGCGCTCGCGGATCTGGCGGCTGGTGACGTACTTGCCTTCACGGCCGGCGAGCGGCGACGTGTTGACCATGAAGTTCATGGTCAACGTCGGCTCATCTACCGCGATCGGCGGCAGCGGGTCGAGCTTGTCCGGGTCGCACAGGGTGACGCCGATGTTGACCTGGTCGATGCCTGAAATCAGCACGATGTCGCCGGCTTCGGCAAAGTCGGCCGCCGAGCGCTCCAGGCCCTTGAAGGTCAGCACCTGGCTGACCTTGCCCTTGCCGCGGTTCTCGTCGCCGTACATGACGACCACTTCCTGGTTGGGCCGGATGCGGCCGCGCTGGATGCGGCCGATGCCGAGCTGGCCCATGTAGGTGGAGTAATCGAGCGAACACACCTGGAGCCGCAGCGGACCGTCGATGTCGATGTCGGGCGCGGGCACATGTTTGAGGATGGCTTCGAACAGCGGGCGCATGTCCTCGCGTTCGTCGTCCAGGTTCTCGACCGCGAAACCGTTGAGGCCGGAGGCGTAGATGATCGGGAAGTCGAGCTGCTCCTCGGTCGCGCCCAGCTTGTCGAACAGGTCGAAGGTGTGGTTGATGACCCAGTCCGGGCGCGCGCCCGGGCGGTCGATCTTGTTGATGACGACGATCGGCTTCAGGCCCAGCGCCAGCGCCTTGCGGGTGACGAAGCGGGTCTGGGGCATGGGCCCTTCCTGGGCATCGACCAGCAGCAGCACGCTGTCGACCATCGACAGCACGCGCTCGACTTCACCGCCGAAGTCCGCGTGGCCCGGGGTGTCGACGATGTTGATGTGGGTGTCGCCATACTGGATCGCACAGTTCTTGGCGAGGATGGTGATGCCGCGTTCCTTCTCGATGTCTCCCGAATCCATGATGCGTTCGGCGACCTGCTGGTTTTCGCGGAAGGTGCCGGACTGGCGCAGCAGTTGGTCGACGAGGGTGGTTTTGCCGTGGTCGACGTGGGCGATGATGGCGATGTTGCGGATAGCGCGGGACATGGAGGCGGGAAGTCTTTGAAAGGGCGAGGATTCTAACATGCGCTGCGGCACCGCAGCATCAATTGTCCAGCCTGTTTCGTGACGTTTTCGCTGCGGCTGCCGTATGTGGCCCCGGCAAATACCCGTGCGGTGCCGCCCGATGGCGCGTGATAAAATCCGCCCCCTTTTTCAGCGGAGTGACCGGATGCTCGCGATCATCGGCGGCAGCGGCCTGACCCAGCTTTCCAACCTGGCCATCGTGCGGCGCGAGGTCGTCCGCACGCCTTATGGCGAACCGTCCGGGGCATTGACCTACGGCAGCCTGTGCTCGGAGCCGGTGGTGTTTCTGGCGCGCCATGGCTACGGCCACACGATTCCGCCGCACCGGGTCAATTACCGCGCCAATATCTGGGCGCTGAAGCAGGCCAAGGCCAGGGGCATCGTTTCGGTGGCCTCGGTGGGCAGCATCGGTGCTGATTTCTCGCCCGGCGCGCTGGTCGTTCCGGACCAGATCATCGATTACACCTGGGGGCGCGAAAGCACCTTCTTCGAAGGCGGCGAAACGCCGGTCAAGCACGTCGATTTCACCCATCCCTACGATGCCGGGCTGCGCCGGCGACTGCTTGCCGCGACCGCGGCGGCGGGCGAAGTGGCGGTCGATGGCGGCGTGTATGCCGCGACCCAGGGGCCGCGCCTGGAAACGGCGGCGGAAATCGACCGCTTCGAGCGCGACGGCGCCGATGTGGTGGGCATGACCGGCATGCCCGAGGCGGTGCTGGCGCGCGAGCTGGAATTGCCTTACGCGGCGCTCAATGTCGTCGTCAACTACGCGGCGGGGCGTTCCGACAGTGCGCAGGGCATCGTCTTCGACGACATCGAGGCCACGCTGCAGACGGCGATGGCCCGCGTCCGCGCCATTCTCGAAAAAATTTGCCACGTATGACGGAAGGTTCCAAGAACATGAAACGCCTGGAAAACAATTTCGAACACCTGCTGTTCTCCAGCCGCTGGCTGATGGCGCCGGTCTATTTCGGCCTGGTGCTGGCGATGGTGGTCCTGCTCGTCAAGTTCGGCAAGGAGGTGTGGGGGCTCTTCGCCCACATCATGACCGCGACGGGCGGCGAGCTGATCATCGGGGTGCTGTCGCTGGTCGACATCGCACTGATCATGAACCTGCTGATCATCATCATGTTCAGCGGCTACGAGAACTTCGTCTCCAAGATGGACGACCTGCACAACCACCAGGATCGGCCGGAATGGATGGGGCACATCGGCTTCTCGGACCTGAAGATCAAGCTCATCGGCTCGATCGTGGCGATTTCGGGCATCGAGCTGCTGAAGGCCTTCATGAACGTGGACAACCTGAGCGACCGCCATCTTGCCTGGATGGTTGGCATCCACATCACCTTCTTGTGCTCCGGCGTGCTCTACGCGCTGATGGATCGCCTCGGCGGCAAGGCCCACTGAGCGAGCCGCTGCCGCATCAGACCTGCAGGCGCTCCAGCAGCTCGCGCTCCACGCGCAGCAACTGGGCGTCCTGCGCCAGCGCGGCGCCCGTGAGCAGGAAGGTGTCCTCGACACGCTCGCCCAGCGTGGCGATCTTTGCCGTGTGCAGCCGGATGCCGTGGCCGGCGAGGGTTTCCGCGATGTCGAACAGCAGCCCGGGGCGGTCGGCCGCGGTCAGCGACAGGATGTAGTGCCGGCCGGCCTCGTCGGCGCGGATGCTGACCTGCGGTGTGATCGGGAAGTGCTTCACCTGGCGCGACATGCGGCCCCGCGACGGGCGGTCGAGCGCGTCCGGACGGGCCAGGTAGGCGGCGAGCTCGTGTTCGATCAGGGTGATCACGTCGCGGTAGCTCGCCTCGCCGCCTGGGTCCTGCAGCATGAAGCTGTCCAGCGCGTGGCCGTGGCGGGTGGTGTGGACCTTGGCGTCGAGGATGGTGAAGCCCAGGCGGCCGAAGAAGCCGGTCAGGCGGACGAAGAGCTCCTTCTGGTCGGGCGTGAACACCATTACCTGCACGCCGTGCTCGTCCTCGGCCACGCGTGCCTTCACGACGGGCTCGCCGGCATCCGGGCGGAAGTAGAGCAGCCGCGTGTGCCAGGCGATTTCCTCGGCCGAGTGGCGCATGAAATAGACCGCATCGAGTTCCGACCACAGGCGCTCCTCGACGCCGGGGCGCAGACCGTGGAAACGCAGCAACCGGCGCGCGTCCTCGAGGCGATCGTCCATGCCCAGCGCCTGTTGCGGCGTGGCGCCGCGCAGCAGGCGCTGGGCGGCGAAGAAAAGGTCCTCCAGCAGCTTGCCCTTCCAGCCGTTCCAGACCTTGGGGCTGGTGCCGCGGATGTCGGCGTGGGTGAGCAGGTAGAGCGCAATGAGCCGGCGCTCGCTGCCCATGATCGCGGCGAAGCGCTGCACCACTTCGGGGTCGGAGGTGTCTTCCTTCTGCGCGAAATGCGACATGGTGAGGTGCTGCTCGACCAGCCATACGACGAGTGCGGTGTCGTCCTCGTCCAGGCTGTGCAGCACGCAGAAATCGCGCGCATCCACCATTCCCAGCCTGGAGTGGTCGCCGCCGCGTCCTTTTGCGATGTCGTGGAACAGTGCCGCGACGTACAGCAGCCAGTGGCGTTCGAAAGCCAGGATCAGACGGGTCATCAGCGGATATTCGTGCGCATGCTCGCCCATCGTGAAGCGCCGCACGTTGCGCAGCACCGTCAGGATGTGCTGGTCGACGGTGTAGACGTGGAACAGATCGTGCTGCATCTGGCCGATGATTCGCCGCCAGGCGGGCAGGTAGCGCGACAGGATGCCGTATTCGTTCATGCGCCGGAACGCATGCACGATGCCGCGCTTTTGCTGCAGGATCTGGAGGAAGAGGGCGCGGTGCGCGGGATCGGCGCGGAAGGCGGCGTTGATCCGGTTGCGGTTGATCCACAAGGCCCGCAGCGTCCGCGCTGTCATGCCCTTGAGTTCGGAGCGCTGCTGCAGCAGCAGGAAGCATTCCAGCAACGCCGATGGATACCGCTCGAAGACGTCTTCGTGGCGCAGGTCGAGCAGTTCGCGCACGACCTGGAAACGCGGGTTGATGACGATGGCCGCGCCGCGGTCGGGGAAGATCACGGTGCCGTAGTTCTGCAGCAGCACGGTGTTGAGCTGCGTCACCATCTTGGCGTTGATGTAGTAGCGCTGCATCAGCACTTCGGATGCACGCCGGTTGGCGGTGGCGTCGATGCCCATGATGCGGGCCAGCTTTTCCTGGTGGTCGAACAGCACGCGGTCTTCCGCGCGTCCGGCCAGGTAATGCAGGCGGATCCGCAGGTGCTGCAGGAAGCGTTCCACGCTGCGCAGTTCGCTCGCCTCGCCGCCGGTGATCAGGCGGCGGCGGGCGAGATCGCGCCAGTTGCGGCCGAGTCCGGCCGCACGCGCGATCCAGCCGAGCATCTGCAGGTCGCGCAGCCCGCCGGGGCTGTCCTTGCAGTCCGGCTCGAGCGAATAGGGGCTGTCGTTGAAGCGCGCGTAGCGCTGTTCCTGTTCGAGCTGTTTGGCCTTGTAGAACTCGCGTACATCCAGCGCGGCGTAGTAGCGTTGCTCCAGCTCGGCGAAGCGTTCCGCGTCGCCGGCGAGAAAGCGCGCCTCGAGCAGGTTGGTCTGCACCGTGATGTCGTCCTCGGCGGCCTGGATGCACTCATCCACGGTGCGCACTGCGTGGCCGATCTCGAGCCCGATGTCCCACAACGCTCCGACCATCGCCGACAGGCGCTCGCAGACGCCTGCATCGGCCGCTCGCGGCAGCAGCACCAGCAAGTCGACGTCGGACGCGGGGAACAGCTCGCCGCGGCCGTAGCCGCCGACCGCGATCAGGGCGGCCTCGGCCGGCATCTGGCAGGCCTGCCAGATGCCGACGACCTCGATGTCGACCAGCTTTGCGCGCCCCTCGAGTACGACCGAGGTGCGCGGATGGGCTTCGTAGGCGGCGCGCAGGGCGCGCGTGCCATCGCCGAGCCGGCGCCGGGAATCCGAGATCAGGGTCTGCAGACGGGTGCTCAGGGCATCTTGCATGGCTCGGGCGTGGCTTGCGCGGATCGGCGGCGGCTCAGGCGAAGCGTGTCGCGACGATGGCCGGCGGTGGCGGGCACTTGTCCGACAGGGTCAGCACCTCGACGCCGGTTTCGGTGACCACCACGGTATGCTCCCACTGCGCGGAGAGGCTGCGGTCCTTGGTGACGATGGTCCAGCCGTCGGGCAGTTCGGAAATGGCGGCCTTGCCGGCATTGACCATCGGCTCGATGGTGAAGATCATGCCGGGCAGCAGTTCCGGCCCCGTGCCGGCCTTGCCGTAGTGCAGAACCTGCGGCTCTTCGTGGAACTTGCGGCCGATGCCGTGGCCGCAGAATTCGCGCACCACGGAGTAGCCATTGCCTTCCGCATGCTTCTGGATCACCGCGCCGATGTCGCCCAGGCGCGAGCCAGGCCTGACCTCGGCGATGCCCAGCCACATGCATTCGTAAGTGATCTGCGACAGGCGGCGCGCGGCGATGCTGGCCGCGGCATCGCCGCCGACCAGGAACATGCGGCTGGTGTCGCCATGGAAGCCGTCCTTGATGACGGTGATGTCGATGTTCAGGCTGTCGCCCTTCTTCAGCGGCTTGTCGCCGGGGATGCCGTGGCATACCTGATGGTTGATCGAGGTACAGATCGACTTCGGGTAGGGCGTGTAACCCGGCGGGGCGTAGTTGAGCGGCGCCGGGATCGTGTCCTGCACATTGACCATGTAGTCGTGGCACAGGCGGTCGAGCTCGCCGGTCGTCACGCCCGGCTTGACGAAGGGCGCTATATGGTCGAGGACCTCGGCGGCGAGGCGGCAGGCCACGCGCATCTTTTCGATTTCTTCCGGGGTCTTGAGGACGATGCTCATGTCGATGTCTGTCTGGTGTGGCTGGAAAGTGCCTAAAGGTATCGCATGCGGGCACCTGCGGGCAAACGCGGCGCAATGGCCTGCTTGAGTGGTGTAACGCCCGCGTGCTAATATCGCAGGCTTGTCTGCATTGGCAGGCAAAAAATCCACACGTCCTGCGGCATGGGGTTCGCCATGAGCACTGGATAAGCGCCTCGAGAGGCGGCGGTGTTCGTGGTGGCGAGGTGCGAGGGCGCGTGCGGGCGGTTGTCCGCAGCACGTGCCGGAGTGCCCCGGGGGACGGAGGTCAAACCCTTTTTAGTCTGGAGTTACATATGTCAGTCACGATGCGTCAGATGCTCGAAGCGGGCGTCCACTTTGGTCACCAGACCCGTTTCTGGAATCCGCGCATGGCCCCGTTCATCTTCGGCCAGCGCAACAAGATCCACATCGTCAACCTCGAAAAGACGATGGTGAAGTACAACGAAGCCATGGACTTCGTCCGCAAGCTGGCCGCCAATCGCGGCAACATCATGTTCGTCAGCACCAAGCGCCAGGCGCGCGAGATCATCTCCGAGGAAGCGCGCCGCGCCGGCATGCCCTTCGTCGATGAGCGCTGGCTCGGCGGCATGCTGACCAACTTCAAGACCGTCAAGCAGTCGATCAAGCGCCTGAAGGAAGTCGAGGCGATGATGGAAGACGGCTCGATCGAGCGCCTGTCGAAGCGCGAGGCGCTGACCGTCCGCCGCGAACTCGAAAAGCTGCAGAAGTCGATCGGCGGCATCAAGGACATGGGCGGCCTGCCCGACGCACTGTTCGTCATCGACGTCGGCTATCACAAGATCGCCATCACCGAAGCCCAGAAGCTGGGCATCCCTGTCGTGGCCGTGGTCGATACCAATCACTCGCCCGAAGGTGTGGATTATGTGATCCCGGGCAACGACGACTCCTCGCGCGCGATCCGCCTGTACGCCCGCGGCGTGGCCGACGCCGTGCTGCAGGGCCGCAGCCAGGTGCTGCAGGAAATTGTCGATGCCGGTGGCGATGAATTCGTCGAGGTCGAGGAAGAGGGCACGCAAGAGCAGGCCTGACCTGCAGCTTGCCGGGGCCTCTAGGGGCCCCTTTTCGTAATAGTGAATACCCGCCGCACCGGGCAGGCGCCCGGTGCGCGCAACAGCGAAATTCGAGGAGTTAGCATGGCCGAAATCACCGCGAGCATGGTCAAGGAATTGCGCGAGAAAACCGACGCGCCGATGATGGAATGCAAGAAGGCGCTGACCGAAGCCGCCGGCGACATGGGCAAGGCCGAAGAAATCCTGCGCGTCAAGCTCGGCAACAAGGCGTCCAAGGCCGCCACCCGCGTGGCCGCCGAAGGCGTGGTCGGCATCAGCATTTCGGCCGATGGCAAGCTGGGCTCGATCATCGAGGTCAACTGCGAAACCGACTTCGTCGCCAAGAACGACGACTTCCTGAACCTGATCCGGAGCAGCGCCGAGCTGGTCGCCAGCCAGAACCCGGCCGACGTCGCCGCGCTGTCGGCCCTGCCGCTGGGCGAGGGCACGGTCGAGACCACGCGCGCCGCGCTGGTCGGCAAGATCGGCGAGAACATGTCGATCCGCCGCTTCGCCCGCGTCGAGGCCAAGGGCCAGCTATTCAATTACATCCACGGCGGCGCCAAGATCGGCGTGCTGCTGGATCTGGTCGGCGGCGACGAGCAGCTCGGCCGCGACATCGCCATGCACATCGCCGCATCCAAGCCGAAGGCGCTGGACGCCTCGGGCGTGTCGCAGGAACTGATCGACGCCGAGCGCCGTATCGCCATCGAAAAGGCGCGCGCCGACAACAAGCCCGAAGCGATGCTGGAAAAGATCGCCGACGGTACCGTGCAGAAGTTCCTGAAGGAAGTCACGCTGCTGGCCCAGGTCTTCGTCAAGGCCGAGGACGGCAAGCAGACCATCGAGCAGCTCCTGAAGGCCCGGGGCGCTTCGGTGGCCGGCTTCACGCTGTACATCGTGGGCGAGGGCATCGAGAAGAAAGTGACCGATTTCGCTGCCGAAGTGGCCGAGCAGGCCGCTGCTGCCGCAGCCAAGAAGTAAGGAGATGGAAATGTCCGCCGCCTACAAGCGCATCCTGCTGAAGCTGTCCGGCGAAGCCCTGATGGGCGACGACGCCTATGGCATCAATGAGGACGTCGTGTCCCGCATCGTTTCCGAGGTCGCCGAGATCGCGCGTCTTGGCGTTCAGGTGGGTGTGGTGATCGGCGGCGGCAACATCTTCCGTGGCATGAAGGGCGCGGCTTCCGGCATGGACCGCGCCACCGCCGATTACATGGGCATGCTTGCCACGGTGATGAACGCGATGGCGCTCGCCGATGCGATGCGCCGCATGAATCTCGAGGCGCGGGTGCAGTCGGCCCTGCGCATCGATCAGGTCGTCGAGCCCTACATCCGCGGCCGCGCGATCCGCCATCTCGAGGAAGGGCGCGTGGTGATCTTCGCTGCCGGAACCGGCAACCCCTTCTTCACCACCGATACCGCAGCGGCGCTGCGCGGCTCCGAGATCGGTGCCCAGATCGTGCTGAAGGCGACCAAGGTGGACGGCGTCTATACCGCCGATCCGAAGAAGGATCCGGACGCCCAGCGCTACCATCGCATCAGTTTCGACGAAGCGATCGGCCGCAATCTCGCCGTGCTGGATGCGACCGCGTTTGCGCTGTGCCGCGACCAGAAACTGCCGATCAATGTGTTCTCGATCTTCAAGCCCGGTGCCCTCAAGCGCGTCGTGATGGGCGAAGACGAAGGTACGCTGGTTCATTCCTGATGCTCTGGAGAGTGCGCTGATGATTTCCGAATTGAAGAAGAACGCCGAGCAGAAGATGCTGAAGTCGGTCGAGGCGCTCAAGACCGATCTTGCCAAGATTCGCACCGGCCGGGCCCACACCGGCCTGCTCGATCACGTCATGGTCGAGTACTACGGCTCGATGGTTCCGGTGAACCAGGTCGCCAACATCACCCTGATCGATGCGCGCACGATCGGCGTGCAGACCTGGGAAAAGCCGATGCTGCCCAAGGTCGAAAGGGCGATTCGCGACAGCGATCTCGGCCTCAATCCGTCGAACATGGGCGAACTGCTGCGGGTGCCGATGCCCGCGCTGACCGAAGAGCGCCGCCGCGACCTGACCAAGGTCGTGCGCCAGGAAGGCGAAGGAGCCAAGGTCGCGATCCGCAACCTGCGCCGTGACGCCAACCAGCAGCTCAAAGATGCGGTCAAGGACAAGGAAATCTCCGAGGACGACGAGCGCAGGGCCGAAGAGGACGTGCAGAAGCTCACCGACCGCTATGTCGCGGAGATCGACAAGCTGCTTGCAGCGAAAGAGCAGGAACTGATGCAGATCTGATCCGCCGGATCGGCTCTTCCCTTACGGGCAGGACAGGAGGCGGGTGATGACGGATAGACGATTTACGAGCTCCACCCGGGATATTCCCGAGGTGTCGGTGGTCCCGCAACATATCGCGATCATCATGGATGGCAATGGACGCTGGGCGCGCAAGCGCTTCATGCCGCGCGTTGCCGGCCACTCGCGGGGCCTCGAATCCGTGCGTGCGGTGGTCAAGGCTTGCGTCGAACGCGGCATCGAATACCTGACCCTGTTTGCGTTCAGTTCGGAAAACTGGCGCCGGCCTGCGGACGAAGTCTCCTTCCTGATGCAGCTCTTCATGAGAGCGCTGCGCAAGGAGGTGGCTCGGCTGGACCACAACGGCATTCGCCTGCGAGTCATCGGCGACATGTCGCGCTTCGACCCGGAACTTGTCCGGATCATCCGCGAGTCTGAAGAAAAGACGGCCGGCAACGGCAAGCTCAACCTGTGTGTCGCCGCCAACTATGGCGGCCGCTGGGACATCGCCAATGCGGTGTCCAGTCTGATGCAGGCCCATCCCGAGCGCCGCGATGGCTTCAGCGAAGAAGAGCTGGCCGGCGCCCTGTCGATGAATTTCGCGCCGGAGCCTGACCTTTTCATCCGTACGGGCGGCGAAAAGCGCATCAGCAACTTCATGCTCTGGCAGCTCGCGTATACCGAGCTGTATTTCACCGATACTCTGTGGCCGGACTTCGACGCGGCGACGCTCGATGAAGCGATTGCTTCCTACAAGGGAAGAGAGCGCCGCTTCGGCCGCACCAGCGAGCAACTGATCGGCCGTACCGACCAGAAGGGCGCCGCGCCCCATGCTTAGGGCCCGGGTACTCACCGCGATCGTACTTCTCGTCGGCCTGCTCGCGGCCGTGTTCTATCTTCCGGCCGCTGGCTGGCTGGCCGTGTGCGCGCTCGTCTGCGCCGCCGCGGCCTGGGAGTGGGGGGCGCTCGCCGGGTTCGCGCGTCCCCTGCGCATCGCCGCCACCTTTGCCTTCGGCGCGGCCTGTCTGATGCTCGGCCATGCCGCCGGCTTTGCATCGCCAGCCGCGTCGGGCGGTGCGCTGCTGGTGCCGCTCTATGCTGCCAGCGCCGCGTTCTGGCTGCTCGCCGTTCCCGCATGGCTGGCCCGTAAGTGGGCCTTGTCGAACACCGTGCTCGCCTTGCTGGTGGGTTTCCTCGTGCTCGTGCCCACCGCGCTGGCCTTGGTGCAATTGCGCGCGATCGGCCCGTGGCCAATGCTGGCAGCCATGGCGGTGGTATGGGTTGCCGATATCGCTGCGTACTTTGCCGGTCGTGCGTTCGGACGGAACAAACTGGCGCCGTCGATCAGCCCCGGCAAGACATGGGAAGGGGCCATCGGCGCGGTGCTGGCCGTGTTGTCCTTCGGTTTCGGCATCCTGCTCTGGCAGGGGGCGAGTCTGCCGGGCGGGGCGCTTGCCACCGCGGCCGCACTTGTCGCCTGGACGGGCGTCAGCATCATCGGCGACCTCTACGAGTCCCTGCTCAAGCGCCAGGCCGGCCTGAAGGACAGCGGCAGCATTCTCCCCGGCCACGGGGGTATTCTCGATCGTATCGACAGCCTCACCTCCACGCTGCCCATGGTGGCGCTCGGTGCGTTGTTGCTCGCGCGCTGAGCGGCTGCACTCCGTTTCCTTTCCTCGATCACGCTCCACTGAAGACAATGTCCCAACACGCCATCCAGCGCATCACCGTCCTGGGGGCGACCGGTTCGATTGGCCAGAGCACGCTCGACGTGGTTGCCCGCCATCCCGATCGCTTTTCCGTCTTCGCCCTCAGCGCACAACGCCAGGATGACAAGCTGCTCGAACAGGTGCTGCGCTTTGCTCCGCGCTTTGCCGTGATGGTCGATGCCGACGCCGCGGCCCGGTTGCGTGCCGCGCTGCATGCGGCGGGCAGCCGGACCGAGGTCCTGTGCGGCAGTGCGGCGCTCGAGGAGATTGCCGCCGCCGGCGATGTCGACATGGTCATGGCGGCCATCGTCGGCGCCGCGGGGCTTGGCCCCGCGCTCGCCGCTGCGCGTGCGGGCAAGAAGGTCCTGCTGGCGAACAAGGAGGCGCTGGTGCTGTCCGGGCGCCTGTTCATGGACGCGGTGGCGGAAAGCGGCGCGGTCCTGCTGCCGATCGACAGCGAGCACAACGCCGTCTTTCAGGCGCTGCCCGCCGCATATGCGCGCAACCCGGCGCCGTCGGGCGTGCGCAGAATCCTGTTGACCGCCTCGGGCGGCCCTTTCCGCGCAAGCCCGCTGGAGACGCTGGCATCGGTCACGCCCGAGCAGGCCTGCGCCCACCCCAACTGGGTCATGGGGCGCAAGATCTCGGTCGATTCCGCGACGATGATGAACAAGGGCCTGGAAGTGATCGAGGCCCACTGGTTGTTCGGTGCGCCGGCCGAGATCATCGAGGTGGTCGTGCATCGCCAGAGCGTGATCCATTCGATGGTCGAGTACATCGATGGCTCGGTCATCGCGCAGCTCGGCAATCCAGACATGCGCACCCCGATCGCACATGCGATGGCCTGGCCGGAGCGCATCGACGCCGGGGTGCGTTCACTCGACTTGTTCGATGTCGCCCATCTCGATTTCGAACGCCCGGACCTGGATCGATTCCCCTGCCTGGCGCTTGCCTTCGCGGCACTGCGCGCTGGCGGTGCCGCGCCCGCCACGCTCAACGCAGCCAACGAAGAGGCCGTCGAGGCCTTCCTCGAACGGCGCATCGGTTTTCTCGACATCGCGCGCGTGATCGAACCCTGCCTGGAACGCTGTGCCGGCTTCGAGGTCGATTCGCTGGACGCGGTGCTTGCCGCCGACGCACAGGCGCGCGGTCTGGCACGCGCGGAAATTCGCAAACTATCGGCGGCTCGATGAACCTGCTCAACTATCTCGTACCCTTCGTCCTCGCGCTGGGGCTGCTGATCCTGGTGCACGAACTGGGGCACTACCTCGTCGCACGCTGGTGTGGCGTCAAGGTGCTGCGCTTTTCCATCGGTTTCGGCAAGCCGCTCGTGTCGCGCAGGGCAGGGCGGGACGGCACCGAATGGGCGCTGGCCGCCTTTCCGCTGGGGGGCTACGTCAAGATGCTTGACGAGCGCGAAAGCCCGGTTCCGGCGGAAGAGCTGCACCGGGCCTTCAACCGCCAGAGCGTCTATCGCCGCTTCGCCATCGTCGCCGCGGGGCCGATCGCCAATCTGCTGCTCGCCGTCGCGCTCTACTGGGGCTTGTTCGTGGCCGGAAGCGACGAACTCCGCCCGCGCGTGGCTTTGTCCGCCACGCCGGACATCGCCCAGGCCGCGGGCGTGCGCGATGGCGATCTCGTGCTCGCGGTGGATGGCGAGCCGGTTCGCTCGTGGCAGGAGTTGCGCTGGGTGCTGCTGCGCCATGCGCTCGACAAGCGTGAAGTCGTGCTCCATGTGCGGACGCTGGAAGAGGCCGAAGGCTTTCGCAAGCTGAACCTCGCGGGCGTGCCGATCGACGACGGGGAGCGGGATCTGATCGTTCGCATCGGCCTGGAGCCCTGGCGCCCCGTGATTCCCGCCATCATCGGCAGGGTGGCGGACGAAAGCGCCGCGGCGCGTGCCGGCATGCTCAGCGGCGACGAGGTCGTCGCGATCGAAGGCGCGCCGATCGGGTCGTGGGGCGAACTGGTCGCCCGCGTGCGGGATGCGGCGGGGCGCAGTCTGCGTTTCGACGTGGTGCGCGGCGGGGAGCGCCTCGCGCTCGATATCGTTCCCGAGGAGGTCGCCGAGGGCGGGGCGCGCATCGGGCGCATCGGCGTCGGCGTGGCCGAACCCATGCAGGGCGGGCTGTCGATGTTCGCCGAGGTGCGCTACGGCGTGGGCGAGGGCCTGGCCAAGGCGGTGCGCCAGACCTGGGAAACGAGCGTCCTGAGCCTGCAGATGATCGGCCGCATGTTTACCGGCGAGGTGTCGTGGAAGAACCTTTCCGGCCCGGTCACGATCGCCGATTACGCGGGCCAGACCGCGCAGCTCGGACTCGACCATTACCTCAAGTTCGTGGCGCTCATCAGCATCAGTCTGGGGGTATTGAACCTGCTTCCGATCCCGGTGCTTGATGGGGGGCACTTGTTGTACTATACGGTCGAAATCATCAAAGGCGGTCCGATTCCGGAGCGCGTCATGGAGATCGGTCAGCAGATCGGTCTCGTTCTTCTGGCGATGCTCATGGCCTTCGCCTTCTACAACGACATCAACCGTCTAATTTCCGGCTGAACACCTGCATGAATCGCAAGCTCTTGCCCGGGCTCATCATGGCCCTATTTGCCGCTGCGCCGGCGTTCGCATTCGAACCATTCGTGGTCAAGGACATCCGGGTCGAGGGCATCCAGCGTACCGAGGCGGGTACGGTGTTCAACTACTTGCCGGTGCGGGTAGGCGAACGCTTCGACGAGGCTCAGGCCGCCGAGGCCATCCGCGCGCTGTTCGCGACGGGTTTCTTCAGCGACGTCAGGATCGAAACCGAGGGCGACGTGATCGTCGTGGCGGTCGATGAGCGCCCGGCGATCGCGCAGATCGATTTCGTCGGCGTCAAGGAGTTCGACAAGGACGCGCTGAAGAAGGGCCTGCGGGAAGTGGGGCTCGCCGAGTCGCGCATCTTCGACCGTTCGCTGCTCGAACGCGCCGAACAGGAGCTCAAGCGGCAGTACCTGTCGCGCGGCAAGTATTCCGCGCAGGTCACCACCACCGTGACGCCGCTCGAGCGCAACCGCGTCGGCATCAACTTCAACGTCGATGAGGGCGACGTCGCCAAGATCCGCCAGATCAGCATCATCGGCGCCAAGGCTTTCGAAGAGGACGACCTGCTCGAGCAGATGCAACTGACCACGCCGGGCTGGCTGACTTGGTACACCAAGAACGACCAGTATTCCCGTCAGAAGCTGTCGGCCGACCTCGAAACCCTGCGCTCCTTCTACCTGAACCAGGGCTATCTCGATTTCAATATCGATTCCACCCAGGTTTCGATCACGCCGGACAAGAAAGACATCTACATCACGGTGAACATCACCGAGGGCGAACAGTACAAGGTCACCGGCGTGCGCTACACCGGCGACCTGATCATTCCCGAGTCCGAATATCTGGCGCTGACCACGCTGCGCCCGGGCGATACCTTCTCCCGCGAGAGGCTCACCGAAACCACCAAGGCCGTCACCGACCGCCTGGGCAACGAGGGTTATGCCTTCGCCAACGTGAATGCCGCGCCCGAGGTGGACAAGGACAAGCGCGAAGTCGCATTCACGGTCTTCGTCGATCCGGGCCGCCGCGTCTACGTCCGCCGCATCAACGTGGGCGGCAATACCAAGACGCGAGACGAGGTCGTGCGCCGCGAGATGCGCCAGATGGAAGGCGGCTGGTACGACGCCGACGCCATCAACCGCTCGAAGACGCGCATCGACCGCCTCGGCTATTTCGACGAGGTCAATGTCGAGACGCCGCCCGTGCCGGGCACGACCGATCAGGTCGACGTGAATTTCTCCGTCAAGGAGCGCCCGACCGGCAACCTGATGCTCGGCGCGGGCTTCTCGAGCTCCGAGAGCATCGTGCTGTCCGCATCGATCTCGCAGCAGAACCTGTTCGGCAGCGGCAACGCGCTCAGCCTGGGCCTCAACACCAGCAAGTCGAGCCGCACGCTGTCGCTGTCCTTCACCAATCCCTATTACACCGTCGATGGCGTCAGCCTCGGCTGGGATCTGTACCACCGTACCTACGATCCGACCGACTATGACACCTTGTCGCCGTACAAGACGGTATCGACCGGCGCAGGCCTGCGCCTGGGGTGGCCGATCGCCGAGGACGACCAGATCAACTTCGGCCTGACGGCGGACCACACCAAGATCACCACTTACGTGGATAGTCCGCGCCTGTACAAGGACTTCTGCAAGGATTTCGGCTGCAGCGGCTCCGAGGCGGTCGATGGCGTCGGCGAAGTCAGCGTCAGCAGCCTGCTGCTCTCGGTCGGCTGGTCGCGTGACAATCGCGACAGCCTCATCTATCCGCGCAAGGGCGTTTACCAGCGCGTGTATGGCGAAGTCACCGTGCCGGTGGGAGACCTGCGCTACGCCAAGCTGGGCTACCAATACCAGCACTGGTTCCCGATCGGGCGCGACTATGCGCTGATGCTCAATGCCGACCTCGGCTACGCCAAAGGTTTCGGCGGCAAGGAAGTGCCTTTCTACAAGAACTACTATGTCGGCGGCATCGGCTCGGTGCGCGGCTTCGATCAGGGGACGCTGGGGCCGAAGTTCACGGATACCGACGGCGATATCACCTCGACCGGCGGTACCCGCAAGCTGGTGACCAACGCCGAGTTCTTCTTCCCGATGCCGGGCTCGGGCACCGACCGCTCGTTCCGCATCTCGGCCTTCTTCGATGCGGGTTATGTGTGGGGCGAAGACCCCGACCAGCCCGGTAAGGAGCAGAAGATGCGCTTCGACGACCTGCGCTACAGTACGGGCCTTTCGTTCGCCTGGAGTTCGCCGATCGGGCCGCTGAAGTTCAGCTTCGGCCACCCGCTCAAGAAAGAAAAGGACGACGAGATCCAGCGTTTCCAGTTCCAGCTCGGCAGCGTGTTCTGAACGCTGCGCCAAACAAGTTTCATTCGGAGGCATAAGTGAAAGTTAGTACCCTCTCCCTGGTGGCCGCTGCGCTGATCGGCATGTCCCAGGCCGCTGTCGCCGATACCAAGATCGGCTTCGTCAACTCCGACCGCGTCATGCGCGAGGCCGCGCCGGCGGTGCGTGCCCAGCAGCGCCTGGAGAAGGAATTCGAGAAGCGCGACCAGGAGCTGCAACGCATGGCACGTGACCTGAAGACCATGCAGGAAGAACTCGAGCGCGACAGCACGACGCTGGCCGAGAGCGATCGCCGCAACAAGGAGCGTGCGATGAACGATCTCAACCGCGATTTCCAGCGCAAGCAGCGCGAGTTCCGTGAAGACCTGAACCAGCGCCGCAACGAGGAGCTTGCTTCCGTGCTCGACAAGGCGAACCGTTCGGTCAAGGACATCGCCGAGAAAGAGAACTACGACATCATCTTCCAGGAAGCGGTGTACGCGAATCCACGCATCGACATCACCGACAAGGTCATCAAGGCCCTGTCCGACGCCAAGTAAGCCAGCCGCCGCATGTTCCGTCTCGACGAACTGGTCGCGCGGCTGGGAGGCGAAGTGTCGGGCGATCCTGCCGTGCTCGTCCGCCGGGTCGCGACGCTGGACCAGGCGGAGGAGGGGGACCTCGCCTTCCTCGCCAATCGGAAGTACCTGTCGCGGCTGCAGGGCAGCGGAGCGTCGGCGATCATCGTCGCGCCTGATGCCCGGGCACTGCTGAACGGGCGCAGTGGCATCGTCACGCACGATCCTTACCTGTATTTCGCCCGCGTCGTCCAGCTCTTCAACCCGCCGCCGCCACCGCGCGCGGGCATCCACCTGCTTGCCGCGGTCGCTTCGCCGCTGCCCCCCTCGGTCGAGGTCGGTGCGGGCGCATCCATCGAAGAGGATGTGGAGATCGGCGAGGACGTCGTCGTCGGGCCGGGCTGCCACATCGGGCGCGGCGCCCGCATCGGGCGCGGCACCCGGCTCGCGGCCAGGGTCACGATCCAGCACGGCTGCGTCCTCGGTGAAGACTGCATCATCCATTCCGGCGTGGTCGTCGGCAGCGACGGCTTCGGCTTTGCGCGCGAGAAGGACGGGCGCTGGGTGAAGATTCCGCAGGTCGGCCGGGTCGTGATCGGCAACGAAGTTGAGATCGGCGCCAATACCACGATCGACCGCGGCGCGCTCGACGACACCTCGATCGGCGACGGCTGCAAGCTCGACAACCAGATCCAGATCGCACACAACGTGCGCATCGGCGAAAATACCGCGATCGCGGGCTGCGTCGGCATCGCCGGCAGCACCGTGATCGGCGCGCGCTGCATGATCGGCGGTCAGGCGGGCATCATCGGCCATTTGTCGATATGCGACGATGTCGTCGTTTCCGCCGGCACACTCGTCAGCAAATCGATCACGCGGCCCGGCGTCTATACCGCGAGCCTGCCGCTGCAGCCTCACGCCGAGTGGGTGCGCAACTTTGCCCATCTGCGGCATCTCGATGCGCTTGTCGGGCGCGTCCGCGCCCTCGAAAACCAATAAGGCGGCGTCGACGGCCGTCAACCGGGCTAATCCACATGATGAACATCAACGAGATCATCGAGTATCTGCCGCACCGCTATCCTTTCCTGCTCATCGACCGCGTACTGGAGCTGGAAGAAGGCAAGCGCGTCATCGCGCTCAAGAATGTGACGGTGAATGAACCCTTCTTCCCCGGCCACTTCCCCCATCACCCGGTGATGCCCGGCGTGCTGATCGTCGAGGCCATGGCGCAGGCCGCGGCCGTGCTGTCGTTCAAGAGCATGGGCGTGAAACCCGACGAAAACTCGGTCGTGTATTTCGCCGGCATCGACAACGTGCGCTTCAAGCGTCCGGTGGTGCCGGGCGACCAGTTGATCTTCGAGGTCGAGATCACGCAGAGCAAGCGGAACATCTACAAGTACAAGGGGGTCGCGCGCGTCGATGGCGAGATTGCGACCGAAGCCGACCTGATGTGTGCCCTGAAGACCCTATGATCCACCCGACCGCCATCGTCCACCCCGGCGCCCTGCTCGGCGAGCGCGTCTCGATCGGGGCCTATTCGATCATCGGCGAGCATGTCGAGATCGGCGAGGGCACCCGGATCGGGCCGCATGTGGTCATCGAAGGCCATACCCGTATCGGCCGCGACAACGAGATATTCCAGTTCTGCTCGCTCGGCGCCAAACCGCAGGACAAGAAGTACGACGACGAACCGACCCGCCTCGAGATCGGCGACCGCAACACCGTCCGCGAATACTGCTCGTTCAACGTCGGCACCAGCCAGGATGCCCGTGTCACCCGCATCGGCGACGACAACTGGATCATGGCCTACGTGCATGTGGCGCACGACTGCCAGGTTGGGAACCATACGATCTTCGCCAACAACGCAACGCTGGCGGGTCATGTGCATGTCGGCGACTGGGCGATCCTGGGCGGCTTTACCGGCGTGCACCAGTTCTGCCGCGTCGGCGCGCACAGCTTTTGCGGCGTCGGCACGGTGCTGCTGCAGGATCTACCGCCCTTCGTCACCGTGGCCGGCAATCCGGCGAAGCCGCACGGCATCAACAGCGAAGGCCTCAAGCGCCGCGGCTACGGCAGCGAGGGCATCGCGGCGATCAAGCGCGCCTACCGTGCGCTGTACCGCGCCGGCCTCACGCTCGACGAGGCGCGCCAGCAGATTGCCGAGATCGCAGCCGGGCAGGCGGAGGTTGCCTTGCTCTCCGATTTCATAAGCGATTCCGGCCGCGGCATCGTCCGCTGAGTCCCGCCCTCAGCCATGACCATCCGCATCGCGATGGTCGCCGGAGAAGCTTCCGGCGACCTGCTTGCCAGCCACCTGATCCGCGCCATTCGCCAGCACTTGCCCGATGCCCAGTTCTTCGGCATCGGCGGCCCGAAGATGCAGGCCGAAGGCTTCGATGTGCGCTGGCCTTGCGAACTGCTGGCCGTGCATGGCTATGTCGACGCGCTCAAGCGCTATCGCGAGCTGTCGGGCATCCGCCGCAGCCTGCTCGCGCAGATCCGCAAGGAGCGCCCGGCGGCCTTCATCGGCGTCGACGCGCCCGACTTCAACCTGTGGCTGGAAGGCAAGACCAAGGAGGCGGGCATTCCCGCCATCCACTTCGTCAGCCCGTCCATCTGGGCCTGGCGTGGGGGGCGCATCAAGCGCATCGCGCGCTCGGTCAGCCGCATGCTGTGCCTGTTCCCGTTCGAATCGGAACTCTACGAGCGTGCCGGCGTGCCCGTCAGCTACGTCGGCCACCCGCTCGCTGACGTTTTTCCGTTGTGCCCCGACCGTGCAGCGGCGCGCGCGCTGCTCGGCCTGGGCCATGATCGCCGCGTGGTGGCAATGCTGCCGGGCAGCCGGCAGTCCGAAGTGCGAAACCTCGCCGACACCTACATCGCGACCGCCTGCCGCATGCTCGAACGCGACCCCGCGCTGGTCTTCCTGGTGCCGCTCGCGACGCGCGAGACACGCGCGATCTTCGAGGAAGCGCTGCACCGCAAGCAGGCCACGGAGCTGCCCATCCGGATGCTCTTCGGCCATGCGGTCGAGGCCATGACCGCTGCCGACGCAGTACTGGTGGCAAGCGGCACGGCCAGCCTCGAGGCCGCATTGCTGAAGCGGCCGATGGTGATCACCTATCGCATCGGCGACTGGCAGTACCGGCTGATGAAACGCATGGCCTACCTCCCGTGGGTGGGACTGCCGAACATCCTGTGCAACGAAAGCCTGGTTCCCGAGCTGCTGCAGGACGAAGCCACGCCCGACAGGCTCGCGGCCGCGCTGGAAGACTGGCTGGGCGATGCTGACCGCTGTGCCGCACTCGAATTCCGTTTCACCGAACTGCACCTCGCCTTGCGCCAGGACACCGCGCAAAAGGCGGCCGAGGCCATCCTGCCCTATCTGGGCGGTGGGGCGGCATGATGCCGGACCTGTTCATGCACGCGGCGCAGGACGAGGGGCTGGCACTCGTGTGTGGTGTCGACGAAGCCGGACGGGGGCCTTTGTGCGGGCCGGTCGTCGCGGCGGCCGTCATCCTCGACCCGGCGCGGCCCATCGACGGCCTTGCCGACTCCAAGAAGCTCAGCGAACGCACGCGCGAACGTCTGGCACCGCTGATTCGCGAACGCGCGCTGGCCTGGGCTGTAGCCGAAGCCAGCGCTGCGGAAATCGACCGCCTCAATATCCTGCACGCAACCATGCTCGCCATGCAGCGCGCGGTCGAAGGGCTTGGCATCGCGCCGGGCGAAGTGCTGGTCGACGGCAACCGCTGCCCGCCGCTGCCATACCCCGCGCGTGCCATCGTCAAGGGCGATGCCACCGAGGCGGCGATCTCGGCTGCATCCATCCTGGCCAAGACGGCTCGTGACGAGACCATGCGCGTGCTCGATGCGCAATGGCCGCAATACGGGCTCGCCGCGCACAAGGGCTATCCCACCGCAGCCCATTTGCGGGCACTGCAGGAACACGGCGTGGCCGATTTCTACCGCCGCAGCTTCGCTCCCGTCCGGCGCCTGCTCGACCCCGCCACGCGTGCGTGATGAAGCCGATCAGCTCCCGTGACAATCCGCTGGTCAAGCGCCTGCATGCGCTTTCGGCCTCGTCGCGCGAGCGGCGCAAGTTCGGCGAGTCGCTGCTCGACGGTGCGCATCTGCTGGATGCCGCGCTGCTTCGCCAATGGCCATTGAAAGGCGTCGTCGTCGCCGAAAGCAGCCTTGCCAGCGCCGAGGTCCGCAACCTGCTCGCGCGCTGTCCGGCCGAGGTGCCGTGCTATCGCTTGCCCGATGCGCTGTTCGCCCATGTCAGTCCGGTCGACACGCCTTCGGGTCTGGTGGCCATCATCGACCTGCCGCCCGAGCCGCCGCCTGCGGTGTTGTCGCGCTGCGTGGTGGTGCTCGATGCGGTGCAGGACCCCGGCAACCTCGGCACCATCCTGCGGACGGCGGCAGCGGCGGGCGTGCGTGATGTACTGCTCACCGACGGCTGCGCCGGTGCCTGGTCGCCGCGCGTATTGCGCGCCGGCATGGGGGCGCACTTCGGCTTGAGCATCCGCGAGCGGGCCGACGTGCTGCAAGCGCTGCAGGGCTTCCCCGGTGCGGTATTGGCCACGGCGCTGGCAGCGGATGCACGCAGCCTGTACGACATCGATCTCGAGCGTCCGGTCGCGTGGCTGTTCGGCGCCGAAGGGCAGGGCCTGTCTCCCGCGCTGCTCGCGCGCGCATCCGAACGTGTCGTCATCCCGATGGCGGGCGACATCGAATCGCTCAACGTCGCGGCAGCCGTGGCAATCTGCCTGTTCGAGCAGGCCCGGCAGCGCACGCGTTAATTGCGTCACGTTTTCCCCAGGCCGGAGATTGACAGGCGTATCACCGGCGCCTGATGCTGTCGCCGGCATTTGTTCGCGACATATCTCGATGGCATGATCCGGACCCAAAGCGAGGCAATTAGACGGCAGAAAGCCGCATGTGCCGAGGAGACGAGGAATGACGATCTACACCAAGACACCTAGAGGCGCGGGCGAGATCGCCAATCGCAGCGGAGCGATTGGCCAGCGCGCACGGCGCGTGCTGATCCTGATCGACGGATTGCGTTCGCACGAGGCGCTGCGCACGCTGTCGGGCGACGGCGAACTCGATGCCAGCCTTGCTCAGCTACGGGATGCAGGCTTCATCACGGCCGCCCGCGAGACCGGGGCTACGGCAAGGGATGCGTCCGCGCCCCCGGCGTCCCACAGCGAGGACGCATCCCAGAACCTGCAGAAGGCGCGCAACTTCATGATCAACACCTTGCGCGCCTTCCATGGCAATTACAGCAAGCTTGGCCTGATAAAGCGCATCGAGGGCTCGCAGCAACGTGCCGACCTGGAGGCGCTGTTCGACGAATGGCGCGCCTCGATCACCGAGAACCGGACCGGCCTCAAGCGTGTCGACGAACTGACGAGCCAGTTGCGCGCGGTGATGTAGCCCCCGTTTGCTAACATGGGGCCTTCCTCGTTGGCACGCGCGCGCGCACCTCACTCCCCATGATCTTCGTCATTTCTCCCGCCAAGGCGCTTGACTACGAAACGCCGCCGGCCACCCCGGTCTTTACCCAGCCCGGCTTCCTCGACCAATCCGCCGAACTCATCGACATCCTGCAGGCCTATTCGCCGGCGCAGATCGCAGCGCTGATGTCGCTGTCGGATGCGCTCGCGAGCCTCAACGTCGCGCGCTATGCGCAGTGGTCGCGGCCGTTCTCGCCGGACAATGCCAAGCAGGCGGTGCTCGCCTTCGACGGCGATGTGTATGAAGGGCTGGGTGCCTCCAGCCTGACCCAGGACGAGCTCGACTGGGCGCAGGACCACCTGCGCATCCTGTCGGGCCTGTACGGCGTGCTGCGCCCGCTCGACCTCATGCAGCCCTACCGCCTGGAGATGGGTACCCGCCTCGAAAACGCCCGCGGCAAGAACCTGTATGCCTTTTGGGGCGAGCGCATCACCGACGAGCTCAACCGCCTGCTCGCCGTCGAGGAAGATGCCGGGCGCGCGCCGATCCTGTTCAACCTCGCCTCCGACGAATACTTCAAGTCGGTCAAGCCCGGCAAGCTCAAGGGCCGATTGGTCAGCGCGGCCTTCGAGGACTGGAAGGGAGGGCGCTACAAGATCGTCAGCTTCTATGCCAAGCGCGCACGCGGCTTGATGAGCCGCTACCTGATCCAGAACCGCATCGACGACGTCGACGGAGTGAAGGGCTTCTGCGCCGAGGGCTATGCCTTTGCCGCCGAGGTTTCCGAGGCCGACCGCCTGGTGTTCCGCCGCCGCGAGGAGTGAGTGTGATGCGCATCAGTTCGTGCTTCGACTCCGGGGCGATCGAGGTGCTCGACCTCGATGCGCCGCAGAACATCCGGCTGCGCTTGCGGGCGGACAACGCGGCGAATTTCCGGCAGTGGTTCCATTTCCGCCTGATGGACGCGGCGGGCAGGGCAGTGCGCATGGTGTTCGAGAATGCCGCGCAGGCCGCCTATGCGGACGGCTGGCCCGGCTATCGCTGCGTGGCCTCGTACGACCGCCGGAACTGGTTCCGCGTCGCGGACACGCGCTACGAAGACGGACGCTTGATCGTCGAGCACACGCCCGAGCGCGACAGCATCTATTACGCCTACTTCGAACCGTATTCGCACGAACGCCATCTCGATCTGCTGGCGCGCGCCGAAACCTCGCCCTTCGCCCGCGTGCGCAACCTCGGCGCCACCGTCGATGGCCGCGACCTCGATCTCGTCATCGTCGGGCAAGCCGGGCCGTCCGCGCTCCGCGCCCGCCGCCCGGTGTGGATCATCGCCCGCCAGCACCCCGGCGAGACCATGGCCGAGTGGTTCGTCGAAGGCTTGCTCGAACGCCTGCTCGACCCCGCCGATGCCGTGGCGCGCAGCCTGCGCGAGCAGGCGCTGTTCCACATCGTGCCCAACATGAACCCGGACGGTGCGGTGCGTGGCAACCTGCGTACCAACGCGGCGGGGCGCAACCTCAATCGCGAATGGCGCGAGCCGGATCTCACCGCCAGCCCGGAAGTCTTCCTGGTGCGCGAGGAAATGCAGCGCACGGGCTGCGATCTGTTCCTCGACATCCACGGCGACGAGGCGCTGCCCTACGTGTTCTTCTCGACCGCCGAAGAGGTGCCCGGCTTCACCGCCCGCGCGGCGCAGCGGCAGGCGCGCTTCATCGAGGCCTTCGCCGCCGCTGCGCCCGACTTCCAGACCAGGGAAGGCTACACGCCCGGCCGCTTCGGCGAAGAACTGCTGACACTCGCCAGCAAATGGGTGGCCAACCATTTCGGCTGCGTATCGTTGACGCTGGAAATGCCCTTCAAGGACAACGCCAATCTGCCCGACGCCCGGACCGGCTGGAACGGCGCGCGCAGCAAGCGCCTCGGCGCGGCGATGCTCGACCCCATCCTGCGCCATCTGGCGGAGGACACCGCGGAGGGCTAGGCGCCGCGGCCCAGATCGGCCAGGATGGCGGAGGCGCAGGCCGTGCCCGAGCGCACGGCGGATTCGAGCGTGGCCGGATAGGGCGAGTCAAGATAGTCTCCCGCCAGCCACAGGCCGTGCAGCGGGGTGCGCATGCCGGGGCGGAAGATGCCGGGGCGGCAGGCGATGGTGGCGCGCTTCTCGACGATGACCTGTGACCATTCCGGCGCGGGCAGCCTGCGGCCCAACTGGCGTTCGAGCTGGGCATGGACGGCCAGGATCAGTTCGTCGCGGGCAAGCGCCTCGTGCGGCCCGCTGGCGCTGATGACGCAGGCGACCAAGCCTTCCGGCCCGCCCAGTTGTCCGCGGTCGAAAGCCCATTGCGCCGGGTTGGCGGCATTACCGCCGACCAGGCCGATCATCGGCTCGGGCAGTTTCTGGCCCTTGCCCAGCGCGAGGTACACCGACACGATCGGCTCGTGCGGCAGGGCGTCGATCTGCGCGGCGAGGCGGTCGCAGTGGCCTGTGGACGCGAGCAGTGCGCTGGCATGGTAAGGCGCGGTGGCGACGACCACCTGCGGCCAGGGTTGGGTGCCGGGATCACCTTCGAGGCGGAAGCCGCCTTCGACCGGCTGGATGGAGTCGATCGCGTTGCCGGTGCGCAGCTTGCCGCGCCGCGTGGCCAGATAGCGTGCGGCCGGCACCGGAAACAGCTCGGACAGGTCGACGCGCGGGATCAGCAGCTCGCTATCGCTGGCCGAGGCCGCAAGGCTGTCGCGCAGCACTTTGGCGAACACCTGCGCCGAGGCTTCGTCGGCCGGTGTGTTCAGCGCGGCCACGCACAGGGGAATCCACACCAGTTCGGCCAGCGCCGGCGTCTGCCGTGTCGCGCGTAGCATCGCCGTCACCGTCATGTCGGGCGGCAGGCGGAAATCCCGTTTGCGGAGCCAGCGCATCAGGCGCAGCATCGCCAGCCGGTCTGCCCAGTCCAGGCCTTCGGCACGCAACAGGCCGACGGCGAGATGGAAAGGCGTCGGCAGCGCGGCGGCTTTCAGCTTCAGCCTGCCGGGGACGTGAAGGGTCAGCGGCAGATGGGCGAGCTGCTTGGGCGAACACCCGGTGGCGCGCAGCAGCCGCGTCAGTTCGGTGTAGGCGCCGATGAGGATGTGCTGGCCGTTGTCGACGCGCCAGTGGTGGTCCTTGTGCACCACCCGCGCGCGGCCGCCCAGCGTGTGCGAGCGCTCGAACACCGTCACATGCACGCCGGCGCGCGCCAGCTCGACGGCGCAGGCGAGGCCGGCATAGCCGGCGCCGATCACCGCGACGACGGGCACGCCCATGGCCTCAGCCCCTGAACCAGGTGGTGCCGGCCAGCCAGACCTTGCGCAGCGGCGTCAGCGAGGTGCGGCGGTCCAGCACCTGGAAGCCGTCGGCGGCGATCTCGCGCAGCAGCGTGCGATAGATGGCCGCCATCACCAGGCCGGGGCGCTGCGACTTGCGGTCGACGCGCGGCAATTGCGCGAAAGCCTGGTCGTAGAAGGCTTCCGCGCGCTCGGCCTGGAAGGCCATCAGGTCGCGGAAGGCCGCTGAATGGCGTGCTTCGAGGATGTCCTTGGCCGGCACGCCGAAGCGCTGCAGGTCATCGATCGGCAAGTAGATGCGGCCGCGGCGCGCATCCTCGCCGACGTCGCGGATGATGTTGGTGAGCTGGAAGGCCAGTCCGAGATCGTGGGCGTACTTCAGCGTCTGGCGGTCCTGGTAGCCGAAGATTTCGGCCGCGAGCAGGCCGACCACGCTGGCCACCCGGTAGCAGTAGAGCTGCAGGCCCTTGAAGTCGAGATAGCGCGTCTGCGACAGGTCCATGGCCATGCCGTCGATGATCTCCAGCAATTGCTCCTGCGGCAGCGCGAAGCGGGCCAGCACGTCCTTCAGCGCATGGCCGACCGGATGGGTCGGATTGCCGGCCCAGGCGCAGGCCACTTCCTTGCGCCACCATTCGAGCTTGGCCTGGGCCAGCGATGGATCGTGGCATTCGTCGACGACGTCGTCCACCTCGCGACAGAAGGCGTACAGGGCGGTGATCGCCCGGCGCCGTTCGGGCGGCAGGAACATGAAGCTGTAGTAGAAGCTGGAGCCGCTCCTGGCGGCCTTGTCCTGACAGTAGTCGTGCGGATTCATGCGATGTTCCGATGGTTCAGGGCGCGCCAGGCCAGAAGCAGCCAGTCGCGTCTTGCAAGCCGGGGCCGGTGACGGAAGACGTCGTAGCCGGCGGCCTCGATGCGTTCCAGGATGCGCAGGCCGCCGAGCACGATCAGGCGCAGTTCCCAGCCGATGCGGCCGGGCAGGGCGAGGGCGAGTGGCGCGCCGTCGGCCATCATGGCGCGGGCACGTTGCACCTCGAAGGCCATCAGCGCCCGCCAGCGCTCGTCGCAGCGGCCGGCTTCGATGTCATCCTCGGTGACGCCGAAGCGCGCCATGTCGTCCTGCGGCAGGTAGATGCGCCGTTTCTGCCAGTCGATCGCCACGTCCTGCCAGAAGTTGATCAACTGCAGGCTGGTGCAGATGGCGTCCGCGCGGCGAAGCTTGTCGGGGGTGGCGGCCGCGTACAGGTGCAGCATCAGGCGACCGACCGGATCGGCGGAGCGCCGGCAGTAGTCGTGCAGCTCGGGAAAATCGCAGTAGCGCGTCTTGCCCACGTCCTGGGCGAAGGCGTCGAGCAAGTCGCGGAAGGGTTGGAGCGGCAGCGCATGGGCCGCGATCGCGCGCCCGAGCCGTTCGAACATCGGCGCCAGGCTGCGGTCGGACACGGCATCGCCGCGCGCGCAGGCTTCCAGCGCCTGGCGGTAGTCGTGCAGGCGGGCGAGCCGCGCGACGGCCGGCGCGTCGCCCTCGTCGGCCACGTCGTCGGCGCTGCGCGCAAAGGCATAGATCGCCTCGACCGGCTCGCGCAGGCGCGGCGGCAGCAGCAGCGAAGCGACAGGAAAGTTTTCGTAGTGGTCGACCGGCATGCCTGGCGGAGAAGATGCAGTCCCACGCGGAAGGCGGGCGGCCCCGCGCGGCTCGGCGGGCGGAGTATATACGCGAATCGCCGCGGCTCCCGGATCGGGGCCTTCGTACGGGGCGGCGGATCGGCGCGCGTGATGACACAATTGCACTTTTCCGCCCTTCCCAGGCCCGCTCATGCTCGAAGCCCGCGCCTTGCGCAAGACCCTGCCCGGCACCTCGCCGCGCGTCCTGTTCGACGACCTGGAGCTCCAGGTCGCCGGTGGCGAGTGCGTAGCCATCGTCGGCGAATCGGGGGTGGGAAAGTCGACGCTGCTCAATTGCCTGGCGGGGCTGGAGCCGCTCGATGGCGGGCACATCGAAGTCGGCGGGCGGCGCATCGACGGGCTGGACGACGACGCAATGGCGCGGCTGCGGCGCGAAGCCTACGGCTTCGTGTTCCAGGCCTTCCATATCCTGCCGCACCTGACGCTGGCGCAGAACGTGGCGCTGCCGCTGTGGCTGCTGAAGCAGGACGACCGCCGGGCGGACGAGCGCGCCCGTTCCATGCTCGCGCGCGTCGGGCTGCACGGGCGTGCCGACGATGCGCCGCACACCTTGTCGGGCGGCGAACTGCAGCGCGTGGCGATCGCACGTGCCCTGGTCCATGGCCCGCGCCTGGTGCTGGCCGACGAGCCCACCGGCAACCTCGATCCCGCCCGTGCGAACGAGGTGCTCGATCTGCTGCTGGATCAGCTCCGTGCCAGCGGCGCGGCCGGCGTGCTGGTCACGCATTCGCGCATGGCGGCGCAGCGCGCGGACCGCGTGCTCGAACTCGGCCAGCTGCGGCTGATGGACATTACGGAGCACGCATGAAAGCCGCAGCCCGATCACCCGCGGGCGTTGCCGGGCGGGGAAACCGGTGAGCAAGACGCTGCGGCGGCTTTTCCTCGCCAGCCTGCTGCGCCGCCGCCTGGCCAGCGCGCTGTCGCTGCTGGCGATCGCCCTCGGCGTGGCGCTGGGGCTGGCGGTGCAACTGATCCACGGCGCCGCCATCGATGAGTTCGGCCGGGGTGTGCGCTTGCTTTCCGGCGAGGCGGATCTGCAATTGGTGGGGCCGCGCGATGGCTTCGACGAGGCTGTCTATGGTTTGCTGGCCAACCGCCCGGAGGTGGCCGTGGCCAGTCCGGTGCTGCGCATCGACGCGCGCCTGCCGGGGCGGGAGGATACGCTGGAAGTCCTCGGCATCGATCTGTTCCGCGTCGCCCGCATGCAGCCCATGCTGCGGCCACGCGCGGATGCCGTGCTGGCCGGCGAGGATACCCGCTTCGCCGCGCTGCAGCCGCGCAACGTGTTCCTCTGCGAGGACGCCCGTGCCCGCCTGGAGAAGCCGATGTCGCTGGATAATGGCGAGATGGCGGCGCCTGCGCTGAGGGATGGCGAACTGAGGGTGCAGTCCGGCGTGCGCAGCTTCGCGCTGCGGTTCGCCGGTACGCTCCCGCTGGCCAGCGGCCAATTGGCGGTGATGGACATCGGCGGCGCCCAGCAAGCGTTCGGGCGCATCGGCGTGCTGAGCCGCATCGATCTCAAGCTGGCCGACGGCATCAGCCCGGAAGCCGCGCGCCAGGCCTTGTCGCCGCTGCTGCCGCCCGGGCTGGCGCTGCGCGTGCCGGAAGCCGCGGCCAGCGAAGCCGGTACGCTGTCGCGCGCCTACCGCGTCAATCTCACCATGCTTGCTGCCATCGCGCTGCTCACGGGAGGCTTTCTGGTGTTTTCCACCCAGGTACTGTCCGTTGCGCGCCGGCGGCGCGAATTTGCGCTGCTGCGTGCGCTGGGCATGGAAAGGCGCGCGCTGCTGCGCGGCCTTCTGGCCGAAGGGGCGGTGGTCGGCTTGGCGGGCGGCGTGCTGGGGGTGGCGCTTGGCCACGCGCTGGCGGCGCTGGCCTTCAGGCTCGTCGGCGGCGACCTGGGGGCAGGGTTCTTCCGCGGCACCCAGCCCCAGTTGCAGTTCGATGCCGTGCCTGCCGTGGCCTATATGGCATTGGGCATCGCCGCTGGCGTGGCCGGTACCTGGCTGCCGGCGCGTGCGGCTTCGCGCGTGGCGCCGGCGCGGGCGCTGAAGGCCGGTGAGGCGCAGCATGCCGGCCTGCCCCGGGCGCAAGGGCGCCTGCCGTTGGCCTTGGCACTGGCCGCGCTGGCGGGGGGGGG